>JAHEXM010000144.1 GCA_023252115.1 Micrococcales bacterium
CAGGCATCGAGGTCGGCATTGCCCGCAAAGTGCAGCGGAGGACTGATCAGCACAGCGCCGAGGACCGGATCGCGGTTTCCGTGGCGCAACACGACATCAGTTCCAAAAGACCAGCCAACCAACCAAGGATCGGGCAAACCGCGCCGTGTGACCTCGGCAATCGCTGCTAATAAGTCCTGGCCCTCACCGTCGCTCGAATCAAATTCACCTTCACTCATACCAGCCGCGCTCGCGGTGCCGCGGGTGTTGAAGCGCAATACCGCAATATCTGCAAGCGCAGGCAGCCGCCATGCCATCTTTCGCATCAAGTGGCTGTCCATCATGCCGCCATGAGTCGGCAGCGGATGCACACACACAATCGTCGCCTTGGGCGAAACATCGGTGGGTGTCGCAAGTTCGGCAACGAGCGAGAGGCCATCGGCCGTTGTCAAAGTCAACGGAGTTCGAACCGCTGGCAGCACGCTATTAGCAGCAATCGGTTGCGACACAGACCTACTTTAGTTTGCGTCGCGTTCGGGCTTTCCAACAGTTGGTGTGCCAGTGCCTACGGTCCTCAAGCCCTCGGGGGTCATCAGCAGGCCAACTGACAATGTGTGGTGTTCCCGGCACAATTTCGTGGTCGCAACCGGGGCAACGGTATGTCTTTGTCGCAGATGCGCCGGGAACCCGGCGCAGGACCCATTCGCCATCGGTTGCGCTCTCGCGCGTCTCAAGTCCATACGCCTTGACAATTCGATCCTCTGAGGGATCGGATTGACGACGATTGCGGCGAGCGATACCTCAGTTGTAGCTCAGAAAGCCTTCGCCAGTCTTGCGACCGAGCTTGCCATCGGCAACTGTCTTTTTGAGAAGTTTGGCGGGTGTGTAGCACTCGTTGTGGAACTCGGCATCCAGCCGTTCTTCGATCGAAAGCGAAACGTCGTTACCTACAACGTCAAGCAAAGAGAAGGGTCCAAGCGGCAACGACTGCCAAGTCTTCATCAGCTCATCGAAAGGCTCGACTGATATGTAACCCGACTCAAGTGCCCGGACTGCATCGTTGAGGTAGGGGAACAGCAAGAAGTTCACGATGAAGCCCGCCCGGTCACCGCACAAAACCGGGTGCTTGCCGACGCGCCGACACAGCTCGACAATAGTTGCCGTCACGTCTGCACCGGTATCGGAAGTTGAAACAACTTCAACGAGTTTCATGACAGTTGCCGGATTAAAGAAATGCATTCCGATCACGTCTTCGGGGCGCTTGGTCACCGAAGCTATTTCAGCGATGCTCATGCTCGACGTTGTCGAGGCCAGGATCGCACCGTTCTTGCAAATCCCATCGAGTTCGGCGAACAGGTCCTGCTTGGTTGACAGGTCTTCGACAATTGCTTCGACCACCAAGTCCACGTCGTCGAGGTCAGTGCGCGAAGTTGTGCCTGAGACCCTTTGCAGGGTTGAGTCACGATCTTCTTCTGACAGCTTGCCCTTCTCAACCGCCCGCCCGAGAGACTTCTCGAGCGCCGCACGCACCTTGGCAACCTTCTCATCGCTTCGGGCAACATAAGTCACATCGAATCTGTTCTTGGCGAATACCTCAATGATCCCTGTTGCCATCGTGCCGGTGCCGATCACGCCAACTTTGCCAATCGGCCGCCTCGGAGCACTGTCGAACGCGCTCTCGGCTGATTCGTCGATTTGGACAACATCAGAGCCGGGACGCTCGTATTCATAAAACCCTTTTCCGACCGACTGACCGAAAGCCTTCGCTTCCACGCGATCAGTCAAGGCTGCCGACGGCAGGTGTCGGATGTCTCCGCTTGCTTCATACAGTGAGTCGAGGATTGCAACCGCAGCGTCAAGTCCAATGGCATCGAGTTGAGCAAGTGGCCCAACCGGATACCCACAACCGAATCGCATTGAAGCATCGATGTCGTCGCGGGTTGCGTAGTTCTGTTCCAGCATCTTGGCTGCCTCGTTGAGGTAAGCAAACCAAATCGCCACAGCTAGGGATTCGTCCCCCGAACCGACAGCGGAACCCTCGGGTCCGCGTACTTTTACTCCTTTGCCTGACAGCACACCGGAGATTGACGCGCTCGCGTCAGAAACACCATGCAGACCGGAATAGGTTGGCTCCGAAGCCATGATTTGTCCTCGCGCTTCATCGATTTGTCGGGGCGGGTAGCCACCGAGTTTGACAAATACGCACTGCCGGTCGAGACACTGGGTCGGCGCAACCATCCGCAAACGCGGACGAAATGTCCCTAACCTGAGCGGTTTTGGGGACGTTTCATCCGCGTTTGCATGGCGGAGCTAGGGTTGACCGGTGCGTTTGGTTATTGCGGATTGCTCCGTCGACTATGTCGGCAAACTGTCGGCGCATTTGCCGACTGCTACTCGACTACTCCTGGTCAAGTCAGACGGATCAGTGTCGATACATGCCGACGATCGGGCCTACAAACCACTGAATTGGATGAGCCCACCGTGCCACTTGACCGAATCTGTTGACGACGAGGGGATTGGCACCTGGACGGTAACGAACAAAGCAGACGAGAAACTACTCATTGAGATCAACAAGGTCCACCACGATTCGACTCACTCCCTTGGCATTGATCCAGGATTGGTGAAAGACGGAGTTGAATCACATCTTCAAGAACTGCTTGCCGAGCACGTCACCACATTTGGCGAAAGCTGGACTCTGGTCCGTCGGGAGTTTCCGACAGCTATCGGACCTGTCGACCTGATGTGTCGCGACGAATCGGGCGTGAATGTCGCCGTCGAAATCAAGAGACGCGGTGAGATCGACGGCGTAGAGCAACTGACGCGGTATCTAGAACTACTCAATCGTGATCCGCTCTTAGCTCCGGTGAAGGGAGTCTTCGCCGCACAGCAGATCAAACCGCAAGCACGAACACTGGCCGAGGATCGCGGTATTCGATGTGTGGTCGTCGATTACGACGTATTGCGGGGAACCGATGATCCATCGACGCGTTTGTTCTAGGGCTTTTTGATCGGCTTCTTTGCGGGTTTGTCCGGTGGAACAATCACGCGCCCGAACATTGCTGGACTTCGGTAGTAGCTACTGGTCTTGTAGTTGTTCAGTTCGACGCCAGTTCGCGTCGACCCAGCCTGCACCATGACACCGGTTCCTGGGTTGACCACCATCGCAACGTGGTCAATCCGGCCTGGAGCATCCGTACCGTTGTTGAAGACCCAAAAGATCAGATCGCCCGGTTTCTCTTGCCCAGCAGGAATTGGAACTACCCAGCGTCGATTGGTCGCTTGTTGGTGCGCCATTTGCAACGGCCATGGCGAGCCCGCCTCATGCCACGCGCGCCAAGTGAATCCGTTACAGCCATATGCGGGGCCAACTCCGCCCGCAGAGGCATACGGATGCCCGACTTGCGAAATAGCAAACTTGACTGCGGCTAGCGCCCTGGGCGAACCGCCCGCAGGGATCACGCCATCCCACGAGCTACCAGCGTCAACGGTCCACGACGATGCCGCGAGCTGCGCTTGCGTCAATGCCATTTGTTGATCCGCGGCGTTCATCGCATCGGTGGCTTGCTGTGCAAGCGCCTTCGCTTCATCGCGTAACTTCGCGGCTTGCGCCGCTGCGGCCAAAGCGGTCGAAACTATTTTGCTCTGCGCATTGTTGGTGTACTTCATGTACACCTGTCGGTCAGTGAAGTCCTGCGGAGTTCCAGCCGACAATGAATCAGCTTGCAACAACCACTGGGGATCAATTCCGGCCTTATAGATCTCACGAACATAATCCAGCACTGCATTCTGCGCTTTGTCTGCATCGACTTGCGCGACCTCAGCCTTCTTAGTGACCACTGCAGCTCTCGCGTTGGCCTTCTTTGCGGTCGCCTGTGCTGCACCATGCGCGTCTTCCGCCGCAGCCGCGTTCCCACGCAATTCATCTGCCAGGACTGGATCAAAGGTCACGCCCGGAATTGATATGCCTGGCATAACTGTGGCGCCGGAAAGCCACGCACGCGGATCAACCGGTTGACCATCAATTCGGACTTCGAAATGTAGGTGTGGACCGGTCGTGTTTCCGGTCGCGCCGACTAGGCCGATCTGTTGTCCCGCCCTGACTTTGGAACCAACCGCAGTCCCGATGATGGATTGATGCGCGTACCAAGTCTCCACGCCGTCTGAATGGCGAACCCGCGTGAGATTCCCATAGGGGCCCGCATTGCCAACGAAAACCACGACACCATCGGCTGCAGCGAGCACTGGAGTACCAGTCGGATTGGGAAAATCCTGACCAGTGTGGTGCCCGGACGCCCACATCGATCCAGCTTGGCCAAAGGGCGTCCCCCAGTTCACGCGTCCTGCCGGGACTGGAATAACCCTCCGATAGGTCGCAGCCGCGACTATCGGTGAGTTGGGTTCAACTGCGGGAGCTGGCGCCGACATCACTGCAACGAGTCCCGAGCAGACACTAATAACGAGCAGGCATCGGACACCGTGCATTGCGGCACGATGAACACGCGAACTGACCCGCTCCACGATCTTCTCCTTCGTCAACTCTCATGGTCGGTCGTATGGGGGTCAACCGCAATTCGGGTAGAACAAGTGTGGAAATCTCGTGACTCACCGTGAGAGCTAGGGTTAGGTCATGAAACTTGGGATCCTTGGAACCGGAAATGTCGGACAGACACTTGGCACGCGATGCGTTGAACTTGGGCACGAGGTCACCCTCGGCTCGCGAACTGCTGACAACGAAGCGGCTGTTGCCTGGGCGAGCGATACCGGGGCACATCACGGCACATTCGCAGACGCTGTCGCATCCGCGGAATTAGTTATCAATGCCACTTCAGGTATCGCGTCGCTCGCGGCTTTGACTTCAACCGGCGATGGGGCTCTCGACGGCAAAATCATCTTGGACGTAGCCAACGCGCTGGACTTTTCGAAAGGGTTTCCGCCGACGCTGGCCATTTGCAACGACGACAGCCTCGGCGAACAGATTCAACGCGAATACCCGGCCGCACATGTCGTCAAGTCGCTCAACACCGTGAACTGCGACGTCATGGTGCATCCCGATCGCGTTTCCGGAGTCCACTCGATGTTTGTAGCTGGCAATGACGAGCCAGCAAAAGCCGTCGTCATGAGCTTGCTACACGGATTCGGGTGGCAAGAGGACGCGCTCATTGACTTAGGTGACATCACTGCTGCCCGGGCTATGGAGATGTATCTGCCCTTGTGGCTGCGCCTTTTTGGGACAATCGGCGACGCTGATTTCAATATCAACGTCGTGTCAGCGCGACGTGGGACTAGCTCAACGTCAAGATGAACCCGTGGGATTTCACGTTGATTCCGAAGTTGGCCAACTCAAGCAGGTCATCCTGCATCGGCCTGGACTTGAACTTGCACGCCTAACGCCGAGCAATGTCGAATCGTTGTTGTTTGACGATGTCATGTGGGCACAACGCGCAGAGACTGAACATGATGCTTTTGCCGACAAACTTCGCAAGCGCGGAGTGCGGGTGCACTACTTTGCCGATTTGCTTGCCGATGTTTTGAATATTCCGGAAGGTC
>JAHEXM010000003.1:0-706 GCA_023252115.1 Micrococcales bacterium
AAAGCGGCGTAGCGCGCGACTGAATCGGCTATCGGAGCAACAGTTGCGAACTGCTCAGAATTAAGCGGCCACACCGGAAGATCGCCAGTGTGTGCCCAAGCCGCCTGCGCTGCGGCACCGTTTGCGACGTACTCAGCTGGTTCGGGAACAACGACTTCAACACCAAGGACAGCGGCAATGCATTCCCGCAGCGAAGTCAATTGAGCGCCACCACCGACGAGGAATACTCGGCCAGTCTGCACACCGCATGCGTGAATCGCGTCCAAACCATCTTTGAGTGAACACGCGATCGATTCCACAGCGCTGCGCGCAATATTGGTGGGGGTGAGGTTGGCGAGATCGATACCAGCCAAAACCCCACGCGCCTTTGGACGGTTCGGTGTGCGTTCGCCAGAGAAATACGGAAGCAATGTCAGCCCATCAGCACCGGGACTTCCAGTACGCGCAAGCGCGTCGAAATCGTCGTATTCAACATTGAGTAATTCGCGCACCGTGTCGAGAACCTGACCGGCGTTTAGCGTGCAGGCCAGCGGCAGATAATGGCCGGTCGCATCTGCGAATCCCGCGACCAAACCCGTTGGATCGGCGGTCGGAGTCGACGAAACGACACTGACGACACCCGAAGTTCCAACAGACACAATGACATCGGACTCGCGTGCACCAAGTCCCAGTGCTGCTGCCATATTGTCGCCGGTTCCAGCAGACA
>JAHEXM010000003.1:790-6842 GCA_023252115.1 Micrococcales bacterium
CGACGGTTGCGTTCGGCGCTTCAACACTTGGCACGGCCAGCTCCTCGCGGCCGGTTGCAAGTGTGAGTAAGTCTGGGCAGTAGCGACCGGTCGCGGGCGACCAATAGCCAGTCCCGCTTGCATCACCGCGGTCTGTCGTGAGCTCGGAAATTCCAACGCCGCGCAGCCGCCACGTCAGCCAGTCGTGCGGAAGACAGATCGCTGCCGTTGCTGCGATCGACTTCGGTTCGTTGCGGGCAAGCCATCGCAACTTGGCAATTGTGAGCGAAGCGACTGGCACTGTTCCGACTCGCGTTGCCCATTGGTCGGCACCCAGTTCGTCCACGAGCGCTTCGGCATCAAGTGCAGACCTGGTGTCGTTCCACAACAACGCCGGACGTACAACTTCGCCGTCGGCGTCGAGGCAGATCATGCCGTGTTGTTGCCCGCCAATTCCAAGTGTGACCACCTCGTCGAGCCCGCCAGCATCTTTGACGGCAGCTACGAATGCGTCCTCCCATGCCTGCGGATCGACTTCGGTCCCATCGGGATGCGGTGCTCGTCCAGAGCGCAACGTTTCACCGGATTCAAGATCACGGATGACGACTTTGCAGCTTTGAGTCGATGAATCGACGCCGGCAACGAGAGTCATCGAGTTCAGCGAGCGCCGAGGATGTGTTCGATTGCGAGTTGATCAAGCAGGGCGTATCCATAACCACGAGCAGCGAGCGCATCCGCATCCACGTCGCCAACCCTTGGCAGGTCGGCGTAAGTCTCGCCACTTGCCAGCGTCGGTGTTGCCAGTTCGTCGACGCCGCTGATGGCGAGTGCTTCTTGCACACGTGGATCGGCGCGATACGCAGCTGCCCGTTCTTTGAGAAACAGGTACGTGCGCATATTGGCCGACGCCGATTCCCACACGCCGTCGAGATCCTCGGTGCGCAGCGGCTTGTAGTCGAAGTGGCGCGGCCCGTCGTACCCACCACGTTCCAACAGGTCGACCAGAAAGAAGGCACTGATCAAGTCACCGTGTCCGAACACCAAGTCTTGGTCGTACTTGGGCCCGTGCTGCCCGTTCAAGTCGATGTGAAAGAGCTTCTTGTGCCACAGCGCTTGCCCAATTGACGCGACGAAGTTGAGCCCAGCCATTTGTTCGTGTCCGACCTCGGGATTGACTCCCACCATTTCGGGATGTTCGAGCTCGTTGATAAATGCGAGTGCACTTCCAACCGTTGGCAAGAAAATGTCGCCGCGGGGCTCATTGGGTTTCGGTTCGATCGCGAACTTGATGTCGTACCCCTGGTCGAGCACGTACTGGCACAACGTGTCAAAGCCCTCTTTGTAGCGGTCAAGCGCAACGCGGACATCTTTGGCTGCATCTATCTCCGCACCTTCACGTCCACCCCAGCACACGTAGGTCTGTGCACCAAGTTCGTTAGCAAGATCGAGGTTTCGGATCACCTTCGCCAACGCGAACCGACGGACGTCACGATCATTGGAAGTGAAACCACCATCTTTGAACACTGGATGGGTGAAGAGATTTGTCGTCATCATCGGAACGGCCATGCCAGCGGCGTCAAGCGCAGCCTTGAACTGTTTCAACGTCGCGTCGCGCTCGGCATCGGTCATCTCAAATGGCACGAGATCGTCGTCATGAAAGTTGACTCCGTAGGCGCCGAGTTCCGCAAGCTTGGCGACTGAGACATTCGGATCCAGCGGCGCCCGGGTCGCGTCGCCGAAGGGATCGCGGGCCTGCCATCCAACTGTCCATAGGCCGAAGGTGAATTTGTCGGCGGGTGTTGGTTCGGCTGCCACGTTGTCCTCCTGGGTCGCTGGGTTGGTTGAAGCCTGGCGCTTCATGCCTAGGTCGATCAACGTCACATCACCCAGCTAGCCGCAGTAGCAGGTCCCCAGGAAGTTTTTCGGCATCTCAGGTTTCGATCCGCGCAAGGTGGGAAAGCTCTTCGTGGTAGCCCGAACGGGTGAACCAAACGGTCGAAGCCCCCGACCCAAGAGCCACTAGGAGACCGCCATGAACAAGTTCGTACTCGCAATTTCCGCGCTCGGCGCCACTGCAGCGCTTTCGCTGGCACCAGCTGTCGCCTTCGCGGCGCCAACAACACCCGCACCAACCAACTCAGAGTCCGCGACCACCACATTAGGTGCCATCAGCAATGTGACGGCGACTCCCTACCAACACCCCAAGTACGGCAAGGTCTACAAAATCTCGGGCAACGTGACCGGTGCCTCCGCTGGACAGATGGTCCAATTGCTCAACGCGAATGGCACTCCGGCAAAGGGATTTACCCCCTATGCCTTCGGTGGTGGATCAAGCTTCGTCTTTTACTACAACCCAGGTTCGGCAGCCGGTAACTACATGGTCAAGATCGGCAACCAGACCTCGGCACAGTTCCGCCTCGCACCGCTTGCCACCGGACTCGGTCTTGTCGCCCCGACCGGAGGGATGTAACGCCCACTCCGTCCCCGCAAGGTGGAACAAAGTGTCGCCATAGCGACGCGGATGTTCCACCTTGCTGGGTTGTTGGGGGGTCTCGTTCGGCAAGTGGTTAGCGCCGAGCCGGAGTTCCGCGATTGAGTTTCGCCATCGCATCGGTCAAGCCATCGATCGTCATGGGGAACATCTCAAAGACTCGGCCAATTTCTTCGATCGTCCCGTGCTTCCAACGTGCGTGCGGCTCAGGGTTCAACCACACACTGTGATTGAAATGGTCGGCAAGAATCCGTAGCCACTCCAAACCCGACCGTTGCGGCTGGTCCGCCGGAGAAAACCCGGCCTGTTGCCACAGTTCATACGGCGCCATGTAAGCGTCACCAATCATGATGAGCTTGTAGTGATTCCCACACTCGCGAATCAAGTACGAGATCCAGACACCGTCGGTGAATCTGTCGGTCTCGAAGACCTGCCCATACACGCAATTGTGAAAGTAGTACGTCCGCAAGTCCTTAAAATGAGTCGCCTTCTTTGTTGCACTAAACAACTGCGACATCAGCTCGGAATACGGGTACATCGAGCCACCAACATCAATCATCAAAATGACGTGAGTGTTCGGGCGACTTGGTGGACGAACAACGATCTCGATATCGCCAGCATTTCGAGCCGTCTCGTCGATCGTCCGCTCGATATCCAACTCAACATCTGCACCTTCACGCACAAACGCGCGCAGGCGCCGCAAGGCAACTTCAAACTGACGGATATCAAGTGACAGGTCAGATCGGTATGGGCGGTAACTGCGCGCATCGGCGACTCGGATGGCAGACCGACCGCCACCGGAACTTCCGGTACTGACGCCAGCGCGTGAACTTCCCGCTTGACCAAGTTGGGAAGTTCCGCCGGTGCCAATCCAATAATTACCGCCGTCATGACGTTCCGTTTGTTCCTTGAGCCGTTCCTCGAACATACGTCGCAGTTCCTCGATTCGATCAGCGTCGAGTAACTCTTGCGGCAAGTCGTCATCGAACCGATCCCGCCACGCATCTGCTTCGTCCAGCCATTCCCGGATCTCTTCGGTGAGTTCGGGCATCACCATGTCCATGCCCTTGAACTCAGCAAGGAAAGCCTGATCGAAGGCGTCAAGATGACCTTCGGAATGAATCAACACCGAACGCGCAGTGAAATAGAAACCGTCAATCGATTGATCGTGTACGCCGTGTGCCATGGCTTGCGCGAGCGTCAATGCTTCACCCACACCGACCGGAACGTTGAGCTGCCTAAGCCGATAGATGAAGTTGATAAACATGTCGGACTACCTGAACCGCGGACGCACACGCCCCGAAACCGCATCGGCAAAAACCTGAAGGTCTTGTTCCTTCTTCAGCAACGTACCAAGGTACGGCAGCCCTTCCGACAGTCCAATTGTCGAATCGTTACGAGCCAGCAGCATCGAAATCCAATCAACGAGTTCGCTGGTGCTCGGCTTCTTGCGCAACCGATCCATGTCACGTATTTCGTAAAACGTGTCGAGCGCTCGAGTCAAGAGTTCCTCACTCAACCCTGGATGATGGACATCGACGATGCGCGCCATCAAGTCTCGATCAGGAAAGTCGATGAAGTGAAAGATGCACCGGCGCAGGAAGGCATCCGGTAGTTCCTTCTCGGCGTTGCTAGTGATGATCACAATCGGTCGATGCTGCGCAACTACTTCGTCACCAGTCTCGGTAACGGTGAAGCGCATCTTGTCGAGCTCATGCAACAAGTCATTCGGGAATTCCAGATCCGCTTTGTCGATTTCGTCAATCAGCAACACCACGCGTTTGTCTGAGCCGAATGCTCGGCCGACAGGCCCCATGTGAATGTATTCGCGGATATCGCGGACGTCATGATCACCAAACCGACTGTCGTATAAGCGCTGCACGGTGTCGTAGTGATACATCCCGTCCTGTGCACGCGTGGTGCTTTTGACATTCCACGAGATCAGTTCCAGCCCTTCGGCTTCGGCGATGGCCTCGGCGAGCAACGTCTTACCAGTGCCTGGTTCACCGCGAACAAGTAAGGGCTTTTCCAAGACCAGCGCGCAGCGCACGGCAGCTTCAAGCGCTGGGTTTGTCAGATAGTCGGATGTGCCAACAAATTCATGGCCCTGTTCGACGGATTCAGTGGACATGCTCCTGATGATAGATCTACGGCCGTGCCCGCATCACATTGCTCCATTGACCCCAACCCTGCCCATTGCGTGCGCGAACTATTACTTGGTGACGCTTACCGTGCATCAGTCCGACCCAAGTCGCGCTTCGTGCATTTTTGCTGGTGGTCTTGTACACCCAAGCTCGCCACGACAATCCGGACGCTTTGATGCGTCGCACACCGACCTGATACCGAGTGATGGCTGAACCGTTCGAGTTAGCGGCCTTCCAATGCAATGTCACGCGACTTACTCCATTGCTTACCCGAAGACTCGGAACAACATCGGGCACCCCTGAACCTGGAATTACTCGCACCCACCCGGTGGAAATGCTGACGAACGCACGCCAAATCGTTGAAACGAGGTAGTTGTTCTTTCCGTAGTAGTGCCCCCCGGCCCATGGGCTGGCAACAATCGCGGCAATCGTCTGGTTCGGATCGCTCACACGGAAGCCGGCAACCACTGCGGGGTACAACGACAGCAGTTGGCGCGACGTAGCGGTGATGGCACTGGCTGCATCGGCGAACTTCGTCGATCCGTTCTTGTCCTTGATCGAACCAGGTGCGCGCTGCGTGGTGTTCCACGGATTGAAAGCGAGGTAAGAGCCCTCGGCAGCAGCCCATGCCTGCATCACCTGAAGGTTGGCATTGGATGCGGGAGCACCAATCGCAGCCAACATTGCAGCAAAAAAAGACTGCGATTGACCGGGCGCGATCCAGGACTGTGACCGGCCAGTGACTGTGGGAACTATCGAGCCAGGGGGAATCGGCGCCGCCGCATGTGCAGGTTGAAATGGCATCAGGCCGACTGCCACAGCCCCAGCCACCGAAGCAACAACGACAGCGCGAGGCATAACGTTTCGGCTGATGTGACGGTGCTTGACCGTTTCCACAGCGACCCCAGATCGATCCATCGAAAGCGCTGAAATTGCGCTTGATTCGACGGTAGGACTGCGGCACCCACCGAACAATGCTTTGCCTGCTCGCGACTACTGCAAATGGGTGAGCACTGGGACACTTCGGCTGCAGGTAACCGGTTGGCGGTCATTCGGCTGGTGTCGCCTGCAACGGGTCGGTCAAACGTCACAGCAATACGGGGTGGCGCAAAATCAACTAGCGAGCGACAATAAAAGTCAGTTCTTTTTAGTTACTTGACAGGGTGGGGAGCGAGTTAGTGCACATCAGCGCTGACACGTTTGGGTACATCGGCGCCCTGATGATCGCGATCTTGGCGCTTCCACAGTTGCGCAAGACAGTCATAGGCGGCCATACCGAGGGCGTCTCGGCACTGTCATGGGCGCTGCAGGCTGGCTGCTCGCTGACGTTTCTTACATACGGCATCCGTATCAACTCACACCCACAGATCGCCGGGAATGTACTGCCCGTATTGGGTGCACTCGGCGTTCTGATTGCGACATTGCGTGCCCGCAAACT
>JAHEXM010000003.1:6852-19254 GCA_023252115.1 Micrococcales bacterium
CACGGCGGCTGCTGCGGCATCGGTCGCGGGCTATCTGCTCGTGCTCTATACGGCCATTCCCCCGCTCGCGGTTGGCGGCGTTGCCGTCGTGTTAGCGGCAGTTTGTCGCTTGCCTCAGGCTCGCGAGTCCTTGCAAACCATGAGTAGGCACGCACCGAGTTCTGTGGCGAAAACTACCTGGGTCCTGGCAATAGTCGGGATGAGTTCATGGATGGTCTACGCCGTGATCGCCGTCGATGTTCCAGTCATTCTCGCCAACATCATCGGCATTGCCGCATCCGTCACGGTGTTAACCGCCGAAACCATCAACTCTCGACACCATCGCCTGGCGCTCGCAACCGCGTAAATCACCGTGCCTTGCGCAAAGTGGATCGCCACGCCTTTCGTAATGTGGAACATCGGGTGTCCTATGCGGACGGAAAGTTCCACCTTGCGGGAGCGGCGTGCGGCAAGTGCTAGGCCCTACCCCTCGAGCGCGGCTGGATCAACCTTCTTTCCACCAATCCAGGTGGCTTCGACGACGACCTTCTCGTTCAGCTCAGTTGGTTCAACGGTGTAAGGGTCGGCACTGAGCTGCGCAAAGTCAGCGAACTTTCCGACCTCAATGCTGCCCACTTCGTTTTCGCTAAACAGATGCCAAGCGGCATTGATTGTGACTGCTCGCATCGCTTCGTCGAGCAAGATTCGCTCTTCGGGACCGAGCACTCGACCGCTTCCTTCTGCCAAGCGGTTGACCGCAGTCGACAAGTTTCCGATCGGCAACGGTGGAGTGAAGTACCCGTCGTTATGCAGCGAAATTCGGATACCTGCATCTAATGCAGACTGCAATGCCATCCAGCGACCGCCCCGCTCCGGGCCAAAGATGTCATCAACGTACGTGTCACCGAAGTAGTAGATGTGCTGCACAAACATGCTGCAGGTAACGCCTAGCGCGGCGGCCCGTTCGAACTGATCCTTCGTCATAGCTCCGCAATGTTCCAGCCGCCAACGATGATCTGTCCCGATCAGATTTCGTTCAGTCAGTACGGTCTCGTACACATCAAGTATGCGATCCACACCAGCATCGCCTTGAACATGGCATGCGAATTGAAAACCGGTGTCTGCATACGCGCGAACGATTTCCAACAACTCTTCAGCTGAATAGTTTGCTGACCCACACATCCCCGCCGACCCGATAGTGCGAGTGACTTCACTATCGATAAATGGTTCGCGGTGCAGGCTCTTTCCTTCAAGCGGCGTCCCATCGACCCAGAGCTTGAGTCCCACTTGACGGATTTTGGGATCGGTGTCGCCTGCCTGGCCCGTTGCTTTTCGCGACGCGTTGGTGCCTTCGTACAACCGCATACGGATCGGCAGATCCGGCATCTCCTTCATTGCCGCCAAGACCGGCCGATCACCTTCTTGGACAAGAAGTTCACCAACCGTCGTAAATCCTGCACGCGCCATCGCGGCGCATTGAGTTCGAATGCTGGCGAGCATGTCGAATCCAGCACCAGCAAGCATCGGAATCACAAACTGACCAACAGCGGTTGCTTCGTGTGCAACCCCGTCAAGCGATCCGTCTTCGCGTCGACCGAAGTGTCCGCCTGGCGGATCTACTGTTTCGTTCGTGATGCCGGCTAGTGCGAACGCGGCGGAGTTTCCAACAGCAGTGTGTGCACTCAAGGAAACAATGATCAGAGGATGATCGCGAGTGAATGCATCCAGGTCGTCGATATTTGGCAGCGAGGTGTTGTGGGCGATGGTGTCCAAACCGAAGACAATGACCGGTTTACCCGGCGGAGTTTCAGCAACGACGCTGCGGACCTTTGCCTCAATATCGGCCCAGGTTGGCTCGACAAATGCCCGAATATCCGTGACTTGGGGTGCGAGCAGCACTGCCATGAGCAACACGTGACTGTGCGGCTCGACGAAGCCGGGCGACATAACTCCACCCTGCAGATCCACGCGTTGGGTGTGTGGCCCGGCGAATACAGCGATTTCCGCATTGGTTCCGACAGCGGTAATCAGACCCTGCGAAACAGCCACAGCCTCAGCTCGCGGCTGTTTCGGGTTCATAGTGATGATGTCGGCATTTGTGATGATCAAGTCAGCTGGTTCGGTCATCTTGCGATCCTTGCAAACTGACGCTGCATATGTTGTTTGGAGATGCGCCAGGCGGATGATTCAACTGTCAGGCGCACGCAGTATTCGAAGCGAAATCAGCCATAGGCATGCGTGAGTATGTCCATCGTGTCCTCCGAAACTGCCGCCCCGTCGCGCGTGAGCGTCGGTCGCGACATTCTTGCTGAGCTGCGGTGGACCTGGACTGGACGCAGAGACTGGCTAATCGGTATCGGCATCAACTTGCTAATCGGGCTGGCCTACGTGGGCTACAACGACTTCAACTTGACTGCCCACGATTATTTGACGACAGCAACCGGCGTGGCCGCGGGGATCATGATGTTTGTTCTCAGCGATACCGTCACCACTAACCAGTTGGGCCCCGAGGCAGACCGCGCTATTTCGATGTTGCGATCCGGTACTGGCGTTGCCCGCATCCTGCTCTTGAAAAACCTTGCCCTCACCACGTTGCTGTTGCCGCTTGCGTTGATCATCTCAACGGGTCTGCGGATGCTCTTGCATGATGACCGCACGATTGTTAGTGCAGCACTGCTGAATATTTGGATCGTCGTCAGTTGGCTGGCAATCGGAAATGTTGCGTCGATACTCGCCCCGTATCGTCCATTCCCGCTCAAGCAACGCTGGCGCATGCGTTCGACTTGGGTGTGGTGGATCTTCGTTCAAGCATTGCCCTACGCGTTGTATTTCTCGCGTGGCTGGACAATTCATCCGGTGATCAACTACGCCGTGAAAACAATGGGAAGTCAGTTCCCGCGTCGTGAATGGGTTATCGCGTCGCTTTATGTGGCTTCGTCCTTGATCATGTTGCTGATCTCGTATGCGGTGTGCGCTGCGTACGGTCACTTTGCTGCCGCGCGACTTGAGCGCGACCTTGCGCGCCAGCGCTAGATTCCGCATGCGCATCTAGTGCACGAGGCTCCGAATAAACTGAGCCGTGATGTCGGAAATTTGCGCAACCGTGGCTGACGCAAGTGTGAGTGCGTCCGGCGCTGGCGGAAAGTTATCTTGCGGCACCGCGATCACGACCATCCCCGCGGCAGCGGCTGACCGCAGCCCATTTGATGAGTCCTCGATCGCAATGGCTTTCGCTGGGTTCACTCCCATGCTGCTGGTAACGGCGAGATACACAGCAGGCGATGGCTTACCCGCTTCGACTTCTTCAGACGAGATGGCTACTTGGAAATACTCAGTCATGCCCGACGCCGCAAGCACTGAATTGATGAGCGATGGTGGCGAGGAAGATGCCAAACCCAGTGGCCAATGCCGGGCCAGCTCAGCCACAGCGGCAACCGCGCCGTCAATCAATGGAACGTGTCGGGCGTAGTGGGCTGCCATCGCATCAATCGCAGTGGTCGCGACGTCGCTATCCGAGCCCGGAATGCCCACGGTGGTCGTCAAATAGTGCGCCCATTCCGGAGTACTCATACCCTGCATCGCAGTTGTCGCATCTGGCGGCCAGTCGCAGCCCGCCTCAGACGCAAGACCCCGACGCACCTGGTCCCATGTCTCTTCGGAATTGATTAGCACACCGTCCATATCAAAAACGATGGCCTCGATTGCGCTACCCGCTCCTGATGGAGTGCTCATTCGGAAAGGCTAGCGGCCGCGCGGACTATCCATCGCCATGAACGATTTCGACGGCCGCTCGCTGAACAGGGATTCCCGCTCAGCGCGGAGTAGCGTGATTTCCCATTGTCAGGACGGAGGCAGTTGGTGGCGTCACTTGAATACAAAGCTGGCATCTTCGCCCTGACCGGAATCTGTGGCTTGATTGATGCTGCGTGCTTTTTGGCTCTTGGCGGGGTGTTTGCCGAGCTGATGACCGGAAACTTCCTGCTACTGGCGTTTTCCATTGGCACCCACAGCCTTGAGTGGGGCCGCATCATTGCCTATGTCGGGGCGATTGGCCCCTTCTGCATCGGGGCGCTCCTGACCGGACTCATCTGCAACGGAAAAATCCCGGTGGGTTCACGACTCATTGGATATCCGGTCGAATTCGCCGCTATTGCCACCGCGACGCTGTTAGCGATCATTACCAACCCCACGCCGGTCCCACCGCTTGAGGCTGAAATTCACACCAATCCTCATCCGACGTGGCAGCAACTAACGATTGTTGGCCTGCTGGCATTCGCGATGGGCATTCACAACGCCTTAATGCGCAAACGCGGAGTGCCTGACGTGGCAACCAACGTCATGACGCTGACCTTGACTGGGTTCGTCTCCGAATCAAGACTCGCCGGTGGCAAGGCACCGCATTGGCAAAGACGAATCGGATCAATTTTGATCTTCATTGTTGGGGCGGCCGCTGGCGCATGGTTGTTGCAGTTCGGCGTAGCAGCGCCGCTGATCGCCGCAACGCTCGTCTTCGCGATTGCGCTATGGCCACTAATGAAGGGCCGCGCAGATCCCGGACCGATCACCGGATACGCAAAAACCGATCCGGAACCAGCTACATAACCATCGATCAACGCTGATTTGGCCTATGTGGGTGAGCCATGTCTGCATCTTTGGACTCGATTGGTATCTCGACCTAAACTGGGCGAAATTCGTCGTCGGCCCCCCGAAGACGGAGACAACCGAAATTGGAAAGGTGTGCCCATGAGTTTCGACAGCGTACGACAGGCAGTCCAGGACGACCCCGCTTTGGTGGCCGAACTCACCGCGGCTTCAACCCCTGCGGAGCGCGCCGCGATTCTGGAAGCCCGCGGAATCGAAAAGCCCAACCCCAACAGCAAGTTCCCGGAAATGGATGACACAGCCGGTGGAGGCGACACGACTGACTCCATCGCTGCAGCGAACGCCACGGCAGCCGCTGCCTAGTTAGCAACCATCCGGCAGTATCAACGTCGGATAAGACCAATCGCCTCGCGAAAGCGGGGCGATTCGTCGTTGGTAGGGATAATCAACGACCGCGGGAAGTTTGCGGTTCGAGTTCGACCGGCAACTCTTCCTCGGGGCGGATGAATTCGATCGGGGGAAGGTCAAACAACTCGCGGTGCGCGGCAATAAGGGTTGCCAACCGCTCGTATAGCTCGGCTCTGTTACCAAGCCGCATGTAGTCGATGAAACGGTCAAGTTCTGCCGCATCGATTGGTAGCGGATTGCTGCTAATCATGGATTGAACTTTTAGCGCAGTGGTTAGACCCAGCGGCTTTTCGTAGTGTCCCGAGCCCGAAGCCATCGACTCGACCAGCCCGGCGGTTCGTTTGGTGTTCTCGTACTCACCCATGCGGGTCAGTTGCTGCAGGCACGATTCAAGAATCCCGATACTGAGTCGTTCGTACTGGCGCCAATCAGTGAGCTTGAGGATGAAGGCCTCTTCGACAATCCACTCGTTCATCCGAGTTTCCGTCATGTCGATTGAACTTGCCTGCGAAAGCAAGTCGTCAGGCTCGACGCCCAGGTCGGCAGCAATCGACTCCCGTCCGCGGACCAGTTCGGCATCGGTCAGTTCGGCACCGTCGTCACGCATTAGGTCGACTATCGCTGTGCGGAACACCGCAAGCTGGACGATGTCGGCAGCCCGCTGATCATTAAGTGCAAAGTGACGCCAAATCTGGTCGCGAGTGACAGGCAAACCCTCTTCCATCCCAACCGTCAAATCTCGTTCGACCAGCACTCCGTACACGCCAGATGGAATCAATTCGGGACGGTCTGCTTCAGGCATTGGGCCTTCGGGGAGTTCTTGCAGTGCTGCAAGTGCGAGGCGCGCATCTGCCGCCTTGACATCTACCCAACTGTCACGCAGAAACGATTGAAGAGCCTCGGACCGCGGCTGATCGAACCCGAGTTGGTTGACTGCATCGGTGACGGATTCCAGCGGGCGCCTTTCCATGAACCAACGAGATTTTTGGCAGTCGATCAAAGCGTCTGCTTCCGTTTTGCTGATAACTCCCGCTGTCGCAGCGGCAGCCAGACTCGCCCGAATGTTGACCATCGCCTCAGTGACCGGTCGGTAGTCGAACTCTGCGGTCAAATGGCTCAGCGCGACTTCGTCGTCGTCTTCAATTTCTCCACTTGCAAATCCTTCGAAGACTTGCCCGACGCCGATCATGCCGTAGCGGCGACATTCGGCAGCCCGAAGTGCTCCCATGCTGCTGGCACCAATCACCCATATTCCTTGCGCCATAACGTCGATCAATTCTTTGTGGTACGTCGCAAGGTTCTGCATGAATGCACCATCGATCAACGCAATCGCGTGCGGTCGAAAATGCATCGCAGCCGAGATAACGTCACCAACTGCTGCTGGCGGCAATAGCACTGCATCGGGATAAATCGATCGGGCCTCATCTCGAGTCAGCGATGGGCCGAGGAAAACTACATCGGGCGGTGTCGTGGTCATCCTGAACTCGCTGTCCGCGCAGCAATGACCGCTGCCGCTCGTTTGCCCGGCAGATAGTTGGCGAACATGTATCCCTCGAGGCGCGGAACCAACACCCGAACAACTTGCACGGGATCGCCTACCGACGTGTAGCGGTGAAAGAGCACTTGCGGCATTCCCTTGTCTCGCAAGATTCCGGTGAGCAGTTCCACGTCGCTGCACAGAGTGCCCGTGGAAAGGTCCTCACGGACAATCGGTTGGATATCAGCTATTGACGGTGCGCTCTGGTACTGGCGCGACATCAGCTGAGATGCATCGCGCCCACATCGGAAATGGTCATCGCGGGCTCCCGCGATCAGTAGCACTCGTGACTGCGCTGCTTCGGTAACGGCGCGTACCAATGCAGTGTTTGCATCAAGGCTTGCTCCGTAGCCACCGAACGAACCTGCCCCCCCACCCGATGACTCGGTGACTCTGCATTTATAGGTCGGCAGGCCAATGTCTCCTGTTTCGTCATAGACAGTCAGAGTCAGACCCGCTCGTTCCAGCTTGTCAACGAGACCCACGAATGGATCTCCGCACCGCTGGCGTAGTACATCTAGGTCAAGCGAATGAGCCGGGAAGAGTTCGGTCGACGCTGCCGCAGTCATCGCAACGGCATCGCGCTCCATCACCTCGGTCAATCCAGAAAGCACTGCTTCGACAACGTTGTTACCGCTGGCCAGTCCGTTCGAGGAGCACATATGCGTATGGGAGATTCGTTTGGCACCTACTTTCCACGGCAAGCCGACAATGTCGGCCGGAGCCAACACCTGTGCTCCATCGCTGACGTCAGTCATTGGTGTCCACTGGATTTGTAGGCGGCTATTCCACAGATTGCCGCGATTCATCGGCAAGTCTTGCGGCGCGACATGGGGGATGCCGTCGGCCTGGAGCTCCTCTTCAGACGCCAGGATGCGCGTGATCAGAGTGTCTTCCCAATATGTTTGCTCGATCGCTTCCATCATCGCGCCGATTCGGCTGGCTTGCGGTGTCACCCCTTTCCCGCTGCCATTGGATAGCGACTTGCCTGCTGGCTTGTGTGCGGTATGAACGGGAATGCCGACACGATCAAGAAAGGTCAAGTGAGCAACCCGAGTTATTCCATAGTCACTGAGATACGGCTCGACTCGGCGCATTGAATCTTCGGGTGTACTGGTTCGCAGTGCAGCACCGGGATCAGCAATGATCTTGGTTGCTTGTGCAAGTTCATCGGGGCTACCGAGTGCGGACCATTCGACAGACCCGGGAGTAGTTGTGCCAGGTCGCAATGCCTCTTGTGTGTCTGCAGCAACCACCATGGACGTACTAAAACATGCGGACTCAGTCCAGTCATTTCGAACCGCCCCCTCCCGCAAACGATGAAGTAGCTTGAGTGGTTACTGCCCTGTTAGCAGGCTCGGCAGTTCAAAAGCCGGATCTGCAGCAGCCAACGCGTACAAGACGCCACTGATCCCGTGGAAGAGGCCGAGCGCTTGAAGCGGCGAGTTCTGCGGAACGCCGAGTCGCAGTCGATGCTCGACTGCCCTGCTCGACATCTTCGCAATGGCAGCGGCGTACTCAGTATCGGGCGGCTGCCGTTCAACCCTTCCCTGAAGACGCAGCGACTCTGCTCGCCCAGCCAGACCACCTTGGAACATGTCGCCACCTTGAGTCAGTGGCAGATCGTCCTGGATCTCTAGTACCGACGAATAGGCATTGACCATCGGCGGCGGTATCTGCGATTTCAGATCGGACAGTCCCCGCTCAATCATTGATCGGGATTCTTCTGTTTCGGCCAGTTCCAAGCAGATCCCCCAGCCAATTTGGAGGCCCGAGATTCCGCTTGGACCCTCGATACCGCGCAGTTGCACCAGGCGATCGAACCGTGCGATCCCATCCACAACAGCCGTGCGCAGAATTGAGCGAGCCATATCTTCGACGTCGGCATCACGCAGTGTCTTAGCCGCCGCGAACATCGCAACCGCGACGCCGGTCAAACCATCTTCGTAGGTAGACCCCAATGGTCCGATCCCCCACTGTTGCGGACTCAACGACTTGAGCCCAACAAGCCGAGACCAATCGGCAGTGGATTCGACGGCTTCCGATATTTGGTCCGTCAACACTCGACACGCTTGCCTTCGAATACCTTCGTGGGCCAACGACTCATCACTCGGCGCCGGTGAATCAGTTGCGGTGTCGCTCATTTGCAATTCGAGAGTGCTGTGCCGAATGCGCGGTTCGGATACTGCGAGAGAAGTCTGGAGGTATCGACGTTGACGAAAGTGTTCGGCCGACGTCATGGCTGACAAACGTCTTTTGACGCGTTCGGCTGCTGATTCGCGAAATGTCATCATGCGCACGCCAGCTTCGTTGCGCAGGTCAGACTGCGAGCTACGCAGCGTGAACAATGGAATGTCACCGACCTCCATTTGTTCGCGTTCCGCTTCAACCAACGCGAGCGTTTCCGCACTGTCGCGTCGGGTCAGGATGTAGCGCGCGAGTCGCTCAAGGTGCATGGATCGGTCGAGCCCGTCGCTCAGTAGGACCGGTCTTATTGAAGTCTCGAGGATCGTGATGTACGTCGACGTCATCCGCAGCACTGCACGAACTTGCACATCACCGAAGTCTTTGAGTGGACCACTTTCGCCTGCCAGTTCGACGCCGTCCTGTTCGAGAATCGCCAAAGCCCGATCAAAGCCGGCCAACAATGCGTCGACGTGGTCGCATGCTCGGGTAGGAGTTCCAAATGAATCCAACAGATCGCTTCGGCGCTGGAGTCCTTTTCCTTTCATCTCGACAAGATGAGCCGTCGAGGTTCCCGCACCCACCCACTCGAGTCGAGGACGGCGCGGCTGAATCGCGCTTTCGGCCGAACCCAAGGCGGAAAGGTCACGAACGAAGGGGCCCTTCCCTTTCCATCGCGGCACGAGCTGAGTGTCCAGAACCGAATCGCCTGGTCGATACATCAACGCCATCAGCGCATCGTCACTTGCGGTTTCGGCTTCGGAAAACATCAACGGTTGCAAAATGGTCTCGGCATCAATGACGACTGGTCGCGGCCCATTGGCGACAAGGTTCTCCGTCGTGCAGTCGGTCGCTCCAAGTGCAAACAGCACGGCGGCCAACGATCCGCACCGGCGATAGAAGAGTTCAACTTCGGCCGCATTCGTGGCTGGTTGGGTTTCGACCTTCTCAACCCAGCCGTAACCGCTTGCCGGTAAAACGTTGAGCGGCTGACCAAGGTCGGCTTGGCGAGCATTCATCCAGCCACACACACTTGCGAACAGTGCCTCGGCAGTTACGTCCTTCGGCTTATAGATGATGTGTGTTTGCACACCGGAATCGTCGACGAATACGCAATCGGCAACGCTTGCATGTCCGTTGTGAGAATCCGACAGTCCAAGAGTGACGCGGTGAAGCCGAACCAGCTGCTGACCAAAACACTCGTTGATGGCGTGAAGGTCACTCGCTGCGCGGCTAAGAAGCTCAACGCTGCGGTCGACCCACAGTTGCATGGTCGTTCCGACCAGGCGTGCAAGTGCCGGGTATCCCACCCATAAATCAACTAACCCGTCGACCCGCTGCTTGGCTACCCAGCTTTGCCACGAATTGCCTTGCTGCGACTCACTGGCGATCAAGGCCGCCATTCGGTGTTCGACGTCGACACAAGCTTGCACGAGTCTGGCAAGTTCATGCTGTAGGTGAATCGTCAGATCGGCTGTCAGCAACTTGTACTGCGGCGCCGAGAGTTCGCCGCGGCGTTCGGTCAGTCTGGACAGCGCGGCTGCAACCAACGGGTTGAGCAGATCGGGCAAAGCTTCCGGCGTTTCATCAAGAAACTGTTGGTCGATGTCGCAGTTCGAATCTTGGTCTGCCGCCTCGACCAAGAACTCACACCAAGTCGGAAGCGGCAAACCAGAGACGTCTGGTTCTGCTAAACACTGCGGCAGGTCCATGGCCGTCAGACCAAGGAACGCCAAACGTTTGATGAACTGCACCTCGTTGCTGTCGGCTGCGACTTTCGCCCAAATCGAAGCTGCGTCTGGGTCGAGTGATCCGCTATCGACAGTGGAATTGCTTCGGTATGCCGCAAGTCGCTCAGAGAGATTTGATGCGCGAGCAACTATCGCTTCCCAGACGTCTTGTCCGTCGGCGATAGGCATTCCTGCAGGCTACCGTCGCGGTGGATCAACGGCAGGCCTTGGCCAAGCCACGTATTCGGGTGATCACCAATCGGCGATCACGTCGCTTGCTCCCTAGAATCGGTGTTGTGACTCAACAAGAACAGGTAGCTGAAGTGGCGCCGAAACCTAAGCGACCGTGGAACGTCACGCTCGTTGCAATTGTCGGAATTATTCTGTCCGCATTTGGACTCTTTAGTGGCATCGCTGAAGCCGCATTCAGTGGCAACGTCACCGAGCAAACGACTTCAGGCCAAAGCAAGTCAGTGTTGTTAGTGCTCGGCATCGTTTTCTCGTTGATAGCGCTAGCAAGCATTATCCTGTGGTTTGGCTTCCTCAGGGGCAACCGCGTCATTCGCATCATCCTGACAGTCTTTGTGGTGCTGCACATGGTGGTCTCGGTAATCGCAATAGTAGCGATTGATGCAACTACCAATCGAATTAGTTTCAGCGCGGTCATCGTTGTAGAAATCGTGATTCTGCTGCTGATGTTTGTGGGTCAACGGACAAAGGACTTCTTCGCGAAACGGCCCGAGTAAAGGGCCGCTCCGCGAAGTCGGTCATCCGTCCAGAGTTACTTTGCAGTTGTCGGATCAATCGTGACGAACGTGTTTCCATTGTGTGTTTCTAGGTTGAAAAAGCCCGCGGTCGATGGCGACTTCTTACCCTGAGCGTCTACGTACGAGAAGGCCTTGTCGTAGGGACTCGTTCCACCGCCGCGCAACGACCAACCCTGCAATGCGTCATTTGCGTTGTAGTAAGCGTCGAGCGGAACTGTCACGAGTGTCTGCGCCTTTGCCTGTGGGCTCGCGACTGCATTGACAGTGAGAGTGAATGGGTTGCCATTGGCCCTGGGGTTCGGCGCCAACATGACGCGTGCCTCTTGGTGTGGCTGAAGGGTTAGGTTCTGCAACCCTTCAGGATGCGCGTGATCCGGGCGATCGGTGCCTTCCCAGTCAAAGCTGTCGACCGCCCCGACCTTTGTTGTCACGGGGAATGCCATGTTGTTGGTAATCGAAAACTCGAACTTGTAGTTGTTGCTCGCTTGACGATCGGAACTTGAACTCGCGTCGACGGAAGCTGGTGCTGAGGTGTTGCTCGAACATGCACCCAGGGCGACCACACCAAGTGCGGCGACGCCAACTGCGGCTGCGAACTTTGTACGCTTACGGATCGGGTTGCGGGTTTCAGTGTTCACGGTTCTCCTATGTCAGGTGGGGTTTGCTGTGTGGGAGATATACCCGGACACTGTCCTAAATAAACATAGCTGCACCGAGTATTTGAAGTCTCGATGCCAGGCCATTTCCTGATGGTCCGCGATTCCGGACGACGGCGCATGGACGGGCAACCCAGATGGCGCAGCGCTTAGGCTCGCGCAAAAGCGGCCACAACGATGGAGAACGAATGTCCGAGATTTCAGACGCAGACTGGAATGAACTGAAAGCGGCAGCTACCGCCGCGATGGAACGGGCCTACGCGCCTTACTCCAATTTCAAGGTTGGCGTGGCTGGCATCGCAGACGACGGACGAATTGTCACTGGGTGCAATGTCGAGAACGCCTCGTATGGGCTAGCTATGTGCGCCGAGTGCAGCATGGTGGGGCATTTGCTGATGAGTGGCGGCGGCAAACTTGTTGCTGCTTGGTGCGTGGATCAGCGCGGCGAATCACTAATGCCGTGCGGCCGATGCCGCCAATTGCTGTGGGAACACGGCGGTGCAAACATGAAGCTAATGACGCCCGAAGGCATCTGGACG
>JAHEXM010000145.1:0-2157 GCA_023252115.1 Micrococcales bacterium
ACCGCATTCCAGACTTTGTGAAGCTGGCTGACGCATATGGCTGCCACGGCTTGCGGTGCTAGTCACCCGATGAGGTCGACGCCGTTATCGAGAAGGCAATGTCGTTGAACGACGCACCGGTTGTTGTCGACTTTGTCGTGCACAAGGATGCGATGGTGTGGCCAATGGTTCCCTCAGGTACCAGCAACGATGACATCACGGTTGCGCGAGATCTCGCGCCAGCCTGGGAACGAGAGGACTAAGAAAAAATGACAACTCACACACTCTCGGTCCTAGTCGAAAACAAGCCTGGTGTTCTGGCGCGCGTAGCGGCCCTTTTTTCGCGACGCGGTTTCAACATCGAGTCGCTCGCTGTTGGGCAGACTGAAGATCCCGGCGTTTCCCGAATGACAATTGTTGTTTCTGTTGAGGGTCTAGTTCTTGAACAGGTGACCAAACAGCTCAACAAACTCGTGAATGTTTTAAAGATTGTCGAACTGGAACCCGAGACGTCCGTTGCGCGTGAACTCATGATGGTCAAGGTGCGCGCCGATCTCGAGACGCGATCGCATGTCCTCGAAATGGTGAACTTATTCCGCGCCAAGGTGATCGATGTTGCGCCCGAAACGGTGACGATTGAAGTCACCGGCGATCAAGGCAAGCTCGATGCCTTCCTCAAAGTGCTCGAACCATTTGGCATCAAGGAAATCGTCCAGTCAGGGATGGTGGCGGTAGGTCGCGGTGGCAAGTCGATCGGAGACCGCTCGCTTCGAAGCGCGGGCTGACTCAGTGCCAGCCGTGCGCGAGCTACCTGCTCGCAGTCGGGTCCCGCTGTTACTGACTCTGTCTGCAGTTTGTTGGGTCGCCGCTTTGACGATCACTGTTTTGGTCGCGACGCACTTTGGGCCAATCCTGCGAAGTGATCGAGCACTCGGGACTGCGATCGACCACTTTGGCATTAACACCTCGCTCCGCTATGCAGCGCTGGGCTGGCACTACGTCGGATCACCGGCTGCGGCATCTGTTGTTGCTGTTGTGGCTGTCATCGTCTTGTTTGTGACGCGGCATCGTGGGTGGGCGGTGTACCTCGCCACTTGTGCAGTCGGCGGCGTGATCATTGCCGAAGTGGTGAAGGACATAGTGGAAAGGCCGCGTCCGTCGTATCCAGATGCGCTGGTGATCGAGACCGGCGGTTCCTTCCCGTCCGGACACTCGATGGCTGGGATCTATCTCTATGCGGTACTCGGCATTGTCGTGATGTACACCGTTCATGGCTGGCTGGGCACGATCATCGGTTGGTGTCTGGTTGTCTTTGGGGTTCTGATGGCGCCTAGCCGCCTTCTGCTTGGCGTTCATTGGCCTTCCGATGTCATCGGTGGGTGGATGTACGCATTGGCATGGGTACTGCTGGTCTCGGCCATGGGCCTAGTCATCGTGGATCGCCGTGCCCGCGCCGCTGAAAGTTTGGTCGTAGCGGGCACGTAGTCTTGTCATATCCAATTTGCAGATGACCGCGTTGGCTCTGCACGAAATAGGGAGATTCAGTCCAGTGGCTGAGCTGTTTTACGAATCCGATGGAGATCTGTCAGTTATTCAGGGCCGCAAGGTTGCTGTTCTTGGATATGGATCGCAAGGTCACGCGCACGCGCTGAGTTTGCGCGACAGCGGTGTTGAAGTACGGGTTGGCTTATCGCCCGAGTCGAAGAGTCGCGCCAAAGCTGAATCAGAGGGGCTCGTCGTAGTCGACCCCGCGGTTGCCTGCGAAGAGTCAGACTTGATCATGGTCTTGGTGCCAGATCCTGTGCAGCGCGGTTTGTATGCCTCGGCAATCGAGCCGAACTTGGTCGCTGGCAATGCGCTTTTCTTTGCACACGGGTTCAACATTCGCTACGACTACATCAAGCCGCCCCCGGGCGTCGACGTGTGCATGGTTGCACCCAAGGGTCCGGGACACCTAGTTCGTCGCGAGTACGTCGCCGGTCGCGGTGTGCCAGCAATTGTGGCCGTAGAGCAGGACGCAACCGGAAATGCTTGGGCGCTGGCATTGTCATACGCCAAGGCGATCGGTGCGCTTCGCGCGGGCGGAATCAAAACGACGTTCACCGAAGAGACCGAGACTGACTTGTTCGGGGAACAAGCGGTTTTGTGCGGTGGAGCTTCGCAGTTGGTGATGAGCGG
>JAHEXM010000145.1:2167-3200 GCA_023252115.1 Micrococcales bacterium
TCGAATGTCTCCATGAGCTGAAGTTGATCGTTGACCTGATGTATGAAGGCGGCATCGCGAAACAACGCTGGTCAGTGTCTGACACTGCGGAGTATGGCGACTACGTCTCCGGACCACGGGTTGTTGACGAGCGCGTGAAGGAAAACATGAAGGCAGTACTCGCTGACATTCAGAACGGCGCGTTCGCCAAGCGGTTCATCGGTGATCAGGATGCCGGTGCACCGGAGTTCGCTGCCCTTCGGGAAAAAGCCGAAGCCCACCCCATTGAGCAGACGGGGCGCGAACTGCGCAAACTCATGTCATGGGTTGACTCGGGCGATACTGATTATGTGGAAGGCACAGCTGCTAGATGAAGCGGCGACTGCTAGTAGCAGTTCCGTGGATTGTTCTAGTCCTAGCCCTTCTTGCCAAATGGCGCGCACTACTTCGTCCGACGCTTCCTGACTTTCGGGTTTACCGCGAAGGCGCCATCGCCGTTCTACACGGTGTTCCGCTGTACGACATCACTGTCGGCACAGGTCATTGGTTCTTTACTTACCCACCCTTTTCGGCGTTGCTTGCCTTTCCGTTTGCTGCGCTTCCAAATCGCGTATCAGGTTTAGTTTTCACGGCGGGCAGTGTGATTGCGCTGGTCATTTCGTGTTGGCTCATCGCGGCGCGGCTACCAAAACTGGCTGGGCGCTCACTGCCATGGAGTGTTTGGCCACTGACGGCGTTGTTATTTGGCTTGGGTCTCTTTCTTGAACCGATCACCAATTGCTTCGACTCCGGCCAAGTCGGAATCATCTTGATGGCGATGCTGCTGTTTGACACTTTGTACAAGAGCAGATGGACCGGAATCGTGACTGGTATAGCCATCGGCATCAAAATCACCCCGGCAGTGTTTCTGATCCTGATGCTGACGACGCGACGCTGGAGCGATGCGCTGCGCGCCGCGGCGGCATTTCTTGTCACGGTCGCAATTGGGTTTGTGATGCAACCGGGACAGGCTCGTCTCTATTGGACGAAGTACCTATTTGACTCGACCCGAGTT
>JAHEXM010000145.1:3210-5516 GCA_023252115.1 Micrococcales bacterium
ACCCGAGTTGCGCGACCACATCGCAGCGATAACCATTCCATCTTTGGACAGCTCGATCGGTATCCGCTCGGTTCATTGGTGAAGCCGACTTGGATCGTCGCCGCCATAGTCGTTTTCGCTGCCGGCACCTGGTTAGCAACCTTGTGGTGGGGCCGATCCAAATTGGTCTCAGCGTGCGTCATCGTTACGGTTTCATTGCTGGTCTCGCCGGTTACCTGGGTTCACCACTGGGTCTGGATAGTTCCGATCGTGGCAAGTTTGGCTGCACTGGCCATTCGCGCTTGGGTCGTGAACGATCGGTTGGTTAGTTGGCTAATGGGGATTAGTGCTGCCGTGATCTTCGTTATCGGACTGCTACAACCACGACATCTGGTCAGGATTGACTTGCCGGCAGCTGGTGTTGCCGGGCCCGCGAGCTTCTTTGCTGGCGCGGCATACCTACTCGCTGGCGTTGCCGTGCTGCTGGTCACATGGGTGGGGCTACGCCTCAAATTCGACGATGAGGTGGAAGGTACTGTTGCTCAAGGCCAAGAGGAAATCCAACAAGGGGTGGCATAAGTGTCTAAGCCGGTTGTTTTGATAGCCGAGGAATTGTCGCCAGCAACCATCGATGCGCTGGGTCCTGACTTTGAGGTGCGCCACTGTGACGGTGCCGATCGCGCGGCATTGCTACCTGCAATTGCTGACGTCGATGCAATTCTTGTCCGCTCGGCGACTCAGGTCGATGCCGAGGCCATTGCGGTCGCCAAGAATCTGAAGGTGATTGCACGTGCTGGGGTCGGGCTAGACAACGTCGATGTTGACGCGGCGACTCAGGCTGGCGTTATGGTCGTCAATGCGCCGACGTCAAACATCGTGAGTGCTGCCGAATTGGCGGTGGCATTACTACTTGCATCTGCTCGCAATATTTCCCCCGCACATCAGGCGCTTCGAAACGGTGAGTGGAAGCGATCGAAGTACTCCGGAGTCGAACTCGCCGACAAGGTCGTCGGGGTTGTTGGCCTTGGTCGCATTGGTCTGCTTGTAGCGCAGCGTTTGAGTGCCTTTGGGGTTCAGCTCATTGCATATGACCCGTATGTCCAGCCAGCGCGGGCCGCGCAGTTGGGTGTGCGCATGGTTGAACTCGACGAACTGCTTAAGACGTCTGACTTCATCACCGTGCACCTGCCAAAGAACAAAGAAACAGTCGGTCTTATTGGGCAAGAAGCCCTGAAGAAGGTCAAGCCCACCGTTCACATCGTCAATGCGGCGCGGGGCGGCATCGTCGATGAACAGGCTTTGTACGAAGCAATCGTTGATGGCCGCGTCGGGGGTGCCGGCATAGACGTTTACGCGAAAGAGCCATGCACTGATTCCCCGCTGTTCACCCTTGACTCGGTTGTTGCCACGCCGCACCTAGGTGCGAGCACGGATGAGGCTCAAGAAAAGGCCGGAGTTGCTGTGGCGCGATCCGTCCGCTTAGCGCTGGCAGGTGAGCTCGTTCCGGATGCCGTGAATGTGCAAGGCGGAGTCATTGCTGAACCAGTGCGTCCATACCTTGAACTCACTGAGCGGTTAGGTGCGATTGCCTCAGCCATAGCGCCCGCACCTGTTGCTCAGTTGTCAGTTGATGTCCGCGGCGAGATCGCGGACGAGGATGTTCGAGTTCTTGAGCTGGCAGCGCTTAAGGGAGTGTTCTCCTACCTGGTCGAGGATCCAGTTTCTTACGTAAATGCGCCGGTACTCGCTAACGACCGTGGTGTAAGCGCCGAGTTGACCACTGATGCTGAATGTCCCGATTACCGTTCGTTGGTTCGCCTGCATTTGTCACTTACAGATGGTCGTTCGGTGACAGTGAGCGGAACTGTCAGCGGGCCGCGCGCAATCGAGAAGCTCGTTGAGGTTGACGGTTTTGAGGTAGACGTGCCGGTCAGTGAGCACATGGCATTCTTGACGTACGTCGATAAGCCAGGGGTCGTTGGTGTGGCTGGACAGATCCTTGGCGATGCAGACGTCAATATCGCCGGTATGCAGGTCAGTCGAACCAAAGCAGGCGGCCAAGCGCTCATCGCGTTGACCATCGACACTGCAATTGGGCCAGACACCCTCAACCTCATCGGGTCCGAAATCGGCGCCGATGCAGCGTGCGCCGTCGACCTCGACTAACAAACCACCAGTAGCGCGCAACGACTACTTAGTAGTGGTGACCGTTCTGCCGTTGAGTGGCTGAACCGGTCGGGCATTATGGTCATAGATCGCCGTGAGTTGATCGATCTGCGCTTGGCTCATCGTGATCGGTTTGGGATCGACCACCCAGGCAAAACCCT
>JAHEXM010000146.1 GCA_023252115.1 Micrococcales bacterium
AAAACTTTATACAACGCAGCACGACGCGCCACCCGGCGCGGATGACCCTGTGGAGCAACGAAATGACTGTAATCGCCGGTTTGGAGAATGCACCAACAAAGAACAAGAAGCTGCTTGAGTGGGTAGAGGAAATGGCTACTCTTACGCAGCCCGATCGCGTCGAGTGGTGCGATGGCTCCGAGGACGAGTGGAATCGCCTCACCCAGCAGCTGGTCGATGCAGGCACGTTCATTCGGCTGAATGAAGAAAAGCGTCCGAACTCATTCCTCGCACGTTCGAACCCGAAAGATGTGGCTCGCGTTGAGGACCGCACGTTCATTTGCTCCCACCGCGAGATTGATGCCGGGCCGACCAACAACTGGCGTGATCCAGTCGAAATGCAGCAGGAACTCAAACACTTGTTTAAGGGCGCAATGCGCGGACGCACGATGTACGTCGTCCCGTTTTCGATGGGCCCGCTCGGATCGCGCATCTCGCAGCTTGGTGTCGAGCTAACTGATTCGCCGTATGTCGTGGTCAACATGAAGATCATGACTCGCATGGGTCAAGAAGCACTCGACTTGATCGGCGAAGATGGCGACTTTGTCCCGGCCTTGCATTCAGTCGGACACCCGCTTGCAAACGGCGAAGTTGACGTTGCCTGGCCGTGCAGTGACACCAAGTACATCGTGCACTTTCCCGAGAGCCGTGAGATCTGGTCGTACGGATCAGGCTATGGCGGCAACGCATTGCTGGGCAAGAAGTGCTTCGCACTGCGCATTGCTTCGGCTATGGCGCGCGACGAAGGCTGGCTTGCCGAGCACATGCTCATTCTGAAGCTCACCTCGCCGGAAGGTGCGGTGCGATACATCACCGCTGCGTTCCCGTCGGCATGCGGCAAGACGAACTTGTCCATGCTTGAGCCTTCTTTGGCCGGCTGGAAGGTCGAAACAATCGGCGACGACATCGCTTGGATGCGTTTTGGTGATGACGGTCGTTTGTACGCGATCAACCCTGAGGCTGGGTTCTTCGGAGTTGCGCCTGGCACCGGTATGAGCACAAACGCCAACGCAGTGCGCACTCTGACGGGCAACTGCATTTTCACCAACGTAGCCCTGACTGACGATGGCGACGTGTGGTGGGAAGGTCTCACCGATGATGCGCCCGCGCACCTGATTGACTGGAAGGGCAACGACTGGACTCCCGCTTCGGAAGATCCAAGCGCGCACCCGAACAGCCGCTTTACCGCACCCGCGGCCCAGTGCCCCTCGATTGCTGATGAGTGGGAAGATCCAGCGGGCGTCCCGATCTCGGCCATCCTGTTCGGTGGCCGACGGGCAACTAACGTTCCTTTGGTTAACGAGTCATTTGACTGGCAACACGGGGTGTTTGTTGGCGCGACTGTTGCGTCGGAGCATACTGCCGCGGCCGAAGGTACCGTCGGTGCGTTGCGCCGCGACCCATTCGCCATGCTTCCGTTCTGCGGATACAACATGGCCTCGTACTGGGGTCACTGGCTGTCGATCGGCAAGGCGACCGACCCCGAGAAGTTGCCGAAGATCTACCAAGTCAACTGGTTCCGTAAGGACGCCAACGGCAAGTTCATCTGGCCCGGATTCGGCGAGAACTCGCGAGTTCTTTCGTGGATCGTCGATCGGCTCGAGGGCAAGGTTGACGCCATCGAGACTCCGATTGGCCGACGCCCGGCCGACGGCGAACTTGACGTCACTGGCCTTGATCTGTCGGACGAGCAGTTGGCGGAACTCTTTGAGGTTGATCGTGACCTATGGCTTGCCGAGGCCGACCTCACCGAGGAGTACTTCAGTCAGTTCGGTGATCGACTTCCACCTGCGATGACCGAGGAACTCGACAGCCTGCGCACTCGGTTGGCCCGCTAGAGGGGAACACCCTTAGTTCGGCCTATTGGGCGATGGGCCGCTCGACATTGCACGAGTTTGGCTCGACACTCAAGGAGTGATCAACAACGTTGCCTTGCGCTGCGGTGGCGCAGCCCTGGCGGCAGGTTTGATTGTTGGTCTGGGGTTTGCGCCATCAGTTCAAGCGGCGCCGGCAACGGCCGATCGATCCGCACCCCGATTGGTGCACTGGACCGGTACCTACTTCACTGCGTGGATTCCCACCAGGAAATGGCAAGTTGTCGAAAGTGCGAACAGTCTCGATGTGAGCTCGCCGACCGGTCTAGCGACTGCGAGCTTTGCTTACGCTACAAATGGATTCGCTCCGTACAGTCTGACGGCAGTGCGGGATACGTTGCTATCACCAAGCGGTGGGCTGTCGGCAGTTCGCAGCAAAGCGAGTGGGCGCGTGTCAGCCACCGGGGGTGGGGGCCAGTCCCAGACGACGAACTTCGTGGCGGTTCGCACGCGCGACCACAAGGTTGTTCGCGGCGTCCTCACGGTGCAGGTCTTCAACACGGAGCCTTTCGGCCCCTATGCCGTTGCTGGCTACGAGCGCGCGGCACCAAAGAAGCAGTGGACCAAATGGGCAAAGACGATCAAGCAGATACAAGATCGGATTGTCTTTTACGGGCGAGACTGACCGCGCGCATTTAGGCAGAGTCGGTGTTGTACACAATCACACTGGTATTCAACGGTGTGTGCCGGAATACCCAACCCAAGCCGTCCTTGTTGTTGGTGGTTACACATCCGTATGACGAGTTGTTGTATCCCTCGGTCCTAAAAAACTCCGAGTAGTGAAAGCCGATGCCGTTGTCGAACTGCATAAACCAGGGCAACGGTGTGCCGTACTCGTTGGAGACTTCGAATTTTGCTTTGTGGAAGACGTGGAAACTGCCGAGCCGAGTGGCGCTGTACTGCCCGAACCACTTGTCACCCTTTTCCGGACCAGTGTTGATGTCGAGCGTGATGAGCACTCGCTGGTCTTGGACGTAGCGCAACACCTTTTGTTCTTTGTTGACGCACAAGGTGATTCCTGGCTTCATGCATTGCGGATCGAGCGACCCATCGCCCGCGACAGCCCGGAGTGTTTCAACGGTCTGTGCATCTGCGTGGCCTGTCCGGTGCAGATGCTGCTTTGCCTGGAACCGACGAACCGCGTTCGTTGTCGCTTCATCCCATTCTCCGGTCATCGACACCGTCGTCGCGCCGGTCCAGGTTAGTCGTTGCTGCAGAGCTCTGATGGGATCCTGCGATGCCGTCTCGGAGATCTCGCCGTGTGGAAGGTCCACTGCAGGAATCTCAGCTGCCGCTGCCACTAGTTGGCCAGGACCGAGCGATGGGTTGATCCCAAATGCCGGTGGTCCGGTCACAGCAGCGGCAACACCGGAAGCTGCGACAAGCCCAGTAACTAGCAAGACCGCACCGACGTGCTGCCGCGAATCTTTGATTCGCACAGCGAAAAGTTCTCTCCGTTGAAAAGCAAGGGAGTCTGAAGGCCCCCCTCAGACAACTTGAACTAATTAGAGTCTAAGGACACCCAATGACCTATTTCGGACATTCCGACAACGTCGTGATGGGCCTCACATCGACTGTGACAGCGAGTTACTGCTCTCGGCCTTGCGCCTCGTGCGACCCATGAAGACTGCATACATTATGTAACCAACGAGCAATAGCAGGAATGCGTATTCGACGGCTTCAGCGCCCGAACCGTAGATGCACCAAATTGAAAACGCACCGGCAAGGATGGCAATGAGCATGTCGCGAGCAAACATCCCCGGATGAATCTTGCGCCGTTTGACGGTTAGCAAGTACACCAAGACCATTGCCGATAAGAAGTACGGCACGGCAGAGGTAATCCCGGTCAAGAGCACCATGAGATTAAAAGTCTCGAGTCCCGACTTACCGATCGACCCGATCGCCACCAGGCAAGTGGCGATCGCAGCGGAGAGCAACAGGCCAAACCAAGGCGCATCTCGCTTAGTTATCCGCATAAACGGCGCAGGAAACAGTCCGTCGGCTGCAGCTGCCCGAGGGACCTCAGCCACCAGCAGAGTCAAGCCATTGAGTGCTCCGATTCCAGAAACAACGGCAAAGATCGCCATGACCTGACCGGCCCAAGTCGTGTGCGTGATGCTGTTCATTGCGGTTGCGAAGGGTGTTCCGTTATCGGTTAGTTCAGAAGTCGAGACCAGTCCAAAAATGGCGATCGTCGATGCCACGTATAGAGCAGACACGGTGAGCGTTCCAAAAACTGTCGCCTTTGGCACATTCTGTTTCGGGTTCTTTACTCGGCCAGCAGCAGAGGACGCATCCTCGACACCTAGGAAGATAAACAACACGACTGCAGCCACAGCCGAGAGTGCAGCCCACGGCGTTTCGCCACTTGGGTTCCATGCCGGAAATTCATTGCGACTCAACGCGACTACCAAGCCGACGGTGCCAATAAACACTAATGGCATCACTTTGATAACTACGGTCACGATTTGGAATTGGCGAACTCGATTGAGGCCGATGAAGTTAATTGCGACTGGCAACCAGAGACCAAACAACGCAATCCCGAAGTCCCTGATTTTGTTTTCGGAGTTCCAGCCGAACAAGACATCGACATATAAAACCCACGAGACAACGATGCCCGCATTTCCGATAGCGGTCGTCATCCAGTACGAAAATGCCGATGTGTAGCCGGCGAAGCCACCAAAGACCTCGTCGGGGTATGCGTACGGCCCGCCCGCGCGCGGGATGATGCTGGACAGTTTCGAAAAGAGCAAACCAACACCGATGGCCCCGACCGTCGCCATGAGAAGTCCGACGATCGCGAGCATTCCGTATTGAGCGATCTCGCCCGGCATCGAAAAGACACCGGTTCCGATGACGCCACCGATGATTAGAGCGGTTGCGCCGGGCACTCCCAGAAGATTCTTTTTATGTTGCGCGGGGTCGGGAGCCGACGCAAGTTTCGGAGGCTCGACAACAGAGACATCCTCAAAGTTCTCAGTCATCGTCTGCCAATGTCGCGACCATCAACGCCTTGATGGTGTGCATTCGGTTTTCCGCCTGGTCAAACACGACACTTGCCGCCGACTCGAAAACTTCGTCTGTAACTTCGATGCCATCGGTCAGGCCAGAGATCTGTCCGAACTTGCTACCAACAACGGTGTTGGTGTCGTGAAACGCCGGAAGACAATGCATGAATTTCGTATTCGGTACCCCGGTAGCAATGAGAGTCTGCGCACTAACTCGGTAGGGCCGAAGAACATTCACTCTGTGCTCCCAGACTTCGGTTGGTTCTCCCATCGAAACCCACACGTCGGTATGCACAAACTGTGCTCCGTGAAGTGCCTTTGCGGGGTCGTCAGTAATGGTGATCTGTGCTCCGCTCTTCTCTGCGCATGCGCGGGCCAGATCTTGAACGTCCTGGGCGGGCCATAGTTGTTTAGGTGCGCCGATTCGAACATCCGATCCCATGATTGCGCCCATCATTAGCAGCGAATTGCCCATGTTGTTGCGCGCGTCTCCCAGGTAGCAATACGAAAGGTCGGTGAACGGAAGGCCGTTTAAGTGTTCCTGCATAGTCAGGAAATCGGCCAATGTTTGAGTTGGATGCCACTC
>JAHEXM010000147.1 GCA_023252115.1 Micrococcales bacterium
TGGTTTGCCCGCTGTAACGCCGTGACGTACGACAACGTCATTTGGCCGAAGTAACCGGTTACCAGCGGCATATGCAACCCGGATTGGAGCGTGCGCACATATGGGCTGTACATGCCGTAACTCAGAACTGGCCGATAGGGAGCGGCCTTTGCCGCTGTGGGACCAATTGCAACGGTCGGTGCGGCGGCGGATGCCGGTGGGGCAGCGGCGACGCCGGCGAAGGCCGCGGCAGCTAGCGACGCGCTCGCCGCAATTGCGGCAACCTTGCGCGTGGCTTTCGCTGTGGCCCGCATGTCGGTCCCTCTCACGAGTGGAATGGACTCCGGGTGTTGGAGGTGAACCTCCACTGCCGCACTTGCGACATTCCCAGTGTTGCCGACGGTCAGTTCCCCGTTCCGGTCCAAATGTTGCTGGTTAGTCCGAACGGGGACCGGATTGAGCAGATCCGTTCAAACCGCACTCTTGCTGGTGCTGGAACGTTTAGCTTCAAGTGCGATCAGGACGTTAGCGGGGTTCAAGGTGCCTGCGCACCACAAACAGGGAATTCGACAATCAACCCAATTCATTCGCCCGATCTGAGCGTGAAAATTCCGACCGGCTGAGGAATCGGTAACTCTGAGTGCACGTAATCACATAGTTGTAATACGCAGCGTGGTCATTGGCCGAACCGGCGTCCCGCTGAAATTCGCGGTAGCGGAGAATGACAGCGAGTCCGCAAAGCCGTGAAAATACGACTGCAGAACGCCGGGGTGCATGCGTGAGTGATCTGATCGACACGACCGAGATGTACCTGCGCACCGTCTTCGAACTTGAAGAAGAAGGTGTTGTTCCACTGCGCGCCCGCATTGCTGAGCGCCTTGGCCAAAGCGGCCCAACTGTTTCGCAAACGGTTTCTCGAATGGAACGTGACGGGCTGATCAAAGTCGAGGGCGACCGACACCTTGAGCTCTCGCCGCACGGCCGTGAACTCGCTACTCGGGTGATGCGCAAACACCGGCTCGCCGAATGCCTGCTCGTTGACGTTGTCGGATTGCCATGGGAAGACGTTCACGCCGAAGCGTGCCGCTGGGAACACGTGATGAGCGAGACCGTTGAACGTCGACTGTTGGAACTGCTGAACCACCCCACCACTTCCCCGTTTGGCAACCCCATCCCTGGACTTGATGAGCTTGGCGACAAACCGGCCGATGACACAAGTGAGGACCTGCTCCCCCTCGATCAACTTCAGGCGAGCGATGGCCAAGGTCCCCAGCGCGTCACTGTTCGTCGCATCGGCGAGCCGCTGCAAACCGACACTGACTTGATGTCCTCGCTCCGGAGAGCGGGCGTGACCCCTGGCGAAACCATCAAAGTGACAAAGTCGCCTGGCGGACTGCTGATCGGCAGCGCCGGAGAGTACGCAGAAATCACCATTGATACCGCCGCATTGGTCTTTGTTGAGACTCGCTAACTGACCGCGCGAAGCCGACTTACCTGGGAGAATGATCCGGTGACGAATACCGACATCAACAGCTCTGGCGTCGATCGCGTTGCCCATGTCGTCGCGGCGCTTTCGCTAAAAGGCGGCGTGGGCAAGACCAGTGTTGTTCTGGGAATCGCCGGTGCAGCCGCTACTCGCGGACTTCGTGTTCTTGTTGTTGACCTCGACCCGCAAGCCAATGCCACTGCATCTTTAGATCCGCAACGCGTTCCGTATACGACATCCGATGTCTTGTATGACGCGCGTCGCGGCGTCGCAGGCGACGCAATCGTCGAATCCGGCTGGGGCCCGAATGTCGCGGTTGTGCCAAGTGAACGTGCTCTAGAGCACCGTTCAGAGTCAGCCGGCAATCATTCCGCACATCGACTGCAACGCGCACTTGATGGAGTGAGCGAACGATTTGACGTCGTGTTGATCGACTGTCCTCCATCACTTGGCGAACTCACCCAAAACGGATTGAACGCTGCCGATTCGGCATTGATCGTGACGGAGCCTTCGTTCTTTGCGGTGCAGGGGGCCGAGCAAGCGCTTGAGTCCGTTGCCCTGGTTCGCGAGCATGACAATCCGACCCTGCGCCCTGTCGGCGTAGTCGCTAACCGCGTGCGCACCACCCTGCCGGAACACTCCTTCCGGATGGAAGAGATGCGCACCGCGTTTGGCGATCTCATGCTCGGCGGATTGCCTGATCGGTCGGCCGTTCAGCAGGCCCAAGGCGCCTGCATCCCCGTCCAGCAGTGGAAAAGCAATGGGGCCACTGACATTGCCAAGGCATTTGACGTTTTGTTTGTGAAACTCTTCGGCGAGCGCCGCTCGGTGGCCGACCCCGAAACCATTGTGATCGCAGATCAAACCGCCCAGCGTTTGGAGAAGCCATGAACAACCCAGCTCCGCGGCCTGCCTTGCGAAAGGCCCCAGACGCAGATATTCATCCAGCGATTCCGCAAACAGACCAGGCGACCATCGACTTGCGCGCCGCAACCCAAGCGACGCCGGCGATCAAACACGAGGTCTCGGTCACCTCAACAGTGCCTGAACCGAAGAAGGCCGAACCCAAAAAAGATTCCACCAAGAAGGCGCTGGTGCACCCCAAGGCGCACAAGCGCAAGGCCAAACGGATCGCCCTTCGGGTAAAGGTGCCGCGCTCCGTGCGCAGTCAACTGCGGGCTACCGCAAAGGCGCGAGGTACGAGCGTGGATGATGTCGTATCAACAGTTCTTGAAGGCTGGCTCGACAAGTGATCAACGGAGACCTCCATGTCTGACTTTGTGCCCGGGCTCGAAGGCTTGATTGCATTCGAAACCGAGATTGCCGAACCAGACAAGGAAGGCAGCGCACTTCGCTATCGCGGGGTCGACATCGAGGAACTAGTCGGCCGGGTCTCTTTCGGCAATACCTGGGGCCTGCTGGTCGATGCGGAGTTCAATCCAGTGCTGACTCCAGCCGAACCCTTCCCCATTCCAATCCACTCGGGCGACGTTCGGGTTGATGTTCAGTCCGCCATCGCGACTTTGGCACCGGCCTGGGGACTGAAGCCGCTGCTGGATATCGATGACGAGACAGCTCGCGAGAATTTGGCTCACGTGTCCGTTATGGCGTTGTCATTCGTCGCTCAGTCTGCGCGTGGACTCGGCCAGCCGATGGTGCCGCAGGGACGCATCGATGAAGCCAAGACAATCGTGGAACGGTTCATGGTGCGCTGGCATGGTGACCCGGACCCCAAGCACGTCGAAGCGCTTGACGCCTACTTCGTGTCGGCCGCAGAACATGGCATGAACGCTTCAACGTTCACGGCTCGGGTCATTGCATCGACCGGCGCTGATGTCGCAGCTGCAATCTCCGGTGCAATCGGGGCGATGAGTGGCCCACTTCACGGCGGGGCGCCCGGCCGCGTACTTGGGATGATTGAAGAGATCGAGCGGACTGGTGACGCAAAGTCATACGTCAATGAGGTCTTGGACAAGAACGAACGCTTGATGGGATTTGGACATCGCGTTTATCGCGCGGAAGACCCACGCGCTCGAGTGCTTCGCAGGACTGCCAAGGAACTAAACGCACCCCGCTTCGAAGTAGCCGAAGCGTTAGAAGAAGCAGCGCTAAGCGAACTGCGCGAGCGCCGGCCCGATCGTGTGCTTGAGACGAACGTCGAGTTTTGGGCCGCCATTGTTTTGGACTATGCCGAAGTTCCAGCGCACATGTTTACGTCGATGTTCACCTGCGCTCGACTGGCCGGGTGGAGTGCGCATGTACTTGAGCAAAAGAAAACAGGTCGTCTGATTCGGCCGTCTGCTCGATACATTGGTCCTGGCCCACGCAAACCAGAAGACGTCAAAGGATGGGATCCATTTATGGTGGCGCCGACGGGATACAACCCGGCCGGCCCCGACGGCGCACGTAAGGAGTAACACGCAATGGGGGACGTGCAAATACCGAGCGACATCAAGCCTGGAGATGGCCGATTTGGTTCCGGGCCATCAAAGGTTCGAGCCGAACAAATCGCGGCATTGACCGAGGCTGCACCAACACTGCTTGGGACTTCTCATCGGCAAGCTACGGTCCGGAATCAGGTCGGACGGCTCCGCGATGGACTCGCCGAGCTATTCACGCTTCCTGACGGCTACGAAGTCATCTTGGGCAATGGCGGAACCACAGCATTTTGGGACGCAGCGACTTTCCGACTCATTGATGCCCGCGCGCAATTTCTGTCATTTGGCGAATTCGGTTCAAAGTTCGCCAAGGCCGCTCAAGATGCACCCATGCTTGGTATCCCGACGGTTTTCAAGTCCGAGCCCGGGACAGCGCCAGCTTTTGAAGCCGAAGCCGAGATCGATGTCTACGCGACGCCGCAGAATGAAACTTCGACTGGCGTCGCCTTGGTGCCGCAACGAGTTGCTGGTGCTGATCAAGGAGCTCTGCTTCTTGTCGATGCCACTTCCGCCGCAGGTGGCTTGCCAATCGACATCGAACAAACTGATGCCTACTACTTCGCACCACAAAAGAACTTTGCTTCCGACGGTGGTCTGTGGATCTCGGTGATGTCCCCTGCTGCAATCGAGCGGGTCGCAAAGTTGAGTGAGGTTGACCGATGGGTTCCTGCCTCACTTGATCTGCAGATTGCGATCGAAAATTCCCGCCTCAACCAGACGTACAACACACCGGCAGTTGCCACCATCTTCTTGATGGCTGAGCAAATCGACTGGTTTAACAGCAACGGCGGACTGAAGTGGACGACTGAACGCACCCACGAGTCATCCCAAAATCTATACAACTGGGCCGAAGCGACGTCGTTCACGACGCCGTATGTACAAGATCCAGCTCTGCGGTCCGATGTGATTGGAACAATCGATTTCGCCGACGAGGTCGATGCCAGTGCAGTTGCCAAAATCCTGCGAGCCAACGGAATCGTTGACGTTGAGCCATACCGCAAACTCGGGCGCAATCAGCTGCGGGTAGCGATGTTCCCGGCGATCGAGCCTGATGACGTCAAGGCCCTCACCGAGTGCATCGACTACGTCGTCAACAACATGTAACTGCGGCCATATCGGTGAATTCCGGGCCGCTGACAGAGCACGACAGCGTCAATTCCTGACACGATGGGTCCAGTGCGCGGTCAAGAGGACCGCCGGGATCTTCATGGGAGTCTTCGTGGCCTGGTGGTTGAACCTGATGACAAAAAAGGTCGAAGAGGGTGCCGGTGCCCCAAACTCCGAACGTCTTGGCCCATTCGAAACTGAGGCCGAGGCCGAAAACGCATTTGAAAACGCGCGGCTGCGCAATGAAGCGTGGTCCAAAGATGACGCTGAGTGGGATGGCAACGCCGAGTAAAGCGCTAAGGCAGCGGGACCGTCCATAAGTCGTTGGACTTCTCGCCAGCCATATACAGGAACCGCGAGTTCGCACTGAACGTCATCGCTTCACCTTGGGGTTGCAGCGGCAGATCAATAGATGTCCCCGAACCATTCGGCGGCGGAGCCGGATACATCGACGCTTGGAAGTATCCGCGGATTGCGTAGTTC
>JAHEXM010000148.1 GCA_023252115.1 Micrococcales bacterium
TCGATCGCGCACGTCGAATACCAGACCGAGCAGCGGCACTATGCACACGTCGACTGCCCCGGTCACGCTGACTACATCAAGAACATGATCACCGGTGCAGCCCAGATGGACGGCGCAATCCTCGTGGTTGCAGCGACCGACGGTCCGATGCCGCAGACCAAAGAGCACGTGCTTCTTGCTCGCCAGGTTGGCGTGCCGGCAATCGTCGTCGCACTCAACAAGTGCGACATGGTCGACGACGAGGAAATTCTTGAGCTCGTTGAGCTTGAGGTTCGCGAGCTCCTGAGCGCGAATGAATTCCCCGGCGACGATCTACCCGTGGTCAAGGTTGCTGCTTTCCCGGCGTTGCAAGGTGACGCGAAGTGGGGCGAGTCGATTCTTGAGCTGATGAACGCAGTCGACGAGTCGATCCCAACGCCCGAGCGTGACATCGAGAAGCCGTTCCTCATGCCAGTCGAGGATGTATTCACAATCACCGGTCGTGGCACTGTGGTGACCGGTCGCATCGAGCGAGGCATCGTCAAGGTCAACGAAGAAATCGAGATGGTGGGAATCCGCGAAACCTCGCAGAAGACGACCGTCACCGGCATCGAAATGTTCCGCAAGCTCCTCGATGAGGGTCAAGCTGGCGAGAACGTGGGACTGCTGCTTCGTGGTACCAAGCGTGAAGATGTCGAGCGCGGAATGGTGTGTGTAAAGCCTGGTTCAACTACGCCGCACACCAACTTCGAAGCTCAGGTCTACATCTTGGCCAAGGATGAAGGAGGACGGCACACCCCGTTCTTCGACAACTACCGGCCGCAGTTCTACTTCCGCACCACTGACGTGACCGGCGTCGTGACTCTCCCAGAGGGAACCGAGATGGTCATGCCAGGCGACAACACCGAAATGAAGGTTGAGCTGATTCAGCCAATCGCCATGGAGGAAGGCATTCGCTTTGCCATCCGCGAAGGCGGCAGGACTGTGGGTGCTGGGCGAGTTACGAAAATTACGAAGTAATTTCGTAACCGCCCGAGGACTTCAGCTGGACTCGACGCTGCCGGTTCTCTCGGTCACTTGCCTACATTTCGTAGGCGGCGTGACCTGCGAGGACTCGGCAGCGTCGGCCCAGCAGAAGTTGTAAGGAGCAACGAAGCGAGACCAGCAAGAAACCGAAAACGTAGTTACACGAGATTAAGGACGGACAGCAGCCATGGCGGGACAGAAGATCCGCATTAGGCTCAAGGCCTACGACCACGAGGTCATCGATACCTCGGCGAAGAAGATCGTCGAGACGGTGACTCGTACTGGCGCGCACGTCGCGGGGCCAGTGCCGCTGCCGACCGAGAAAAACGTGTATTGCGTGATTCGGTCACCACACAAGTACAAAGACAGTCGCGAACACTTTGAAATGCGCACGCACAAGCGCCTCATTGACATTCTTGACCCCACGCCCAAGACGGTTGATTCGCTGATGCGTCTCGACCTTCCGGCTGGTGTCGACATCGAGATCAAGCTGTAAGGACGCTGGCAGTCATGGGTAGGAATATGAAGGGTGTGCTGGGCGAGAAGCTCGGCATGACCCAGGTATGGGATGACGCGAACCGCGTTGTGCCCGTAACCGTTATTCAGGCTGGGCCCTGTGTTGTGACACAGGTGCGCTCGCCCGAAACTGACGGTTACTCGGCTGTGCAAATCGGTTACGGCCTGCTCGAGCCGCGCAAGACCAACAAGCCTTCGGCAGGGCATTTCGCCAAGGCCGGCACTGCCGCGCGAAAGCACCTCGTTGAACTGCGCACCTCAGACGCAACTGAATACACGCTTGGTCAGGAAATTGGCCCGGATGTTTTCGAAGCTGGACAGGTCGTCGACGTCACCGGCACAACCCGCGGTAAGGGTTTCTCGGGTGTCATGAAGCGCCACGGCTTCTCGGGTCTCAAAGCCAGTCACGGTGTGCAGCGCAAGCACCGCTCGCCAGGCTCGATTGGCGGATGTGCAACACCGGGCCGCGTGTTCAAAGGTATGCGCATGGCTGGTCGTGGTGGCGGCGACCGTCAGACCACGCAGAACCTTTTGGTTCAGGCCATTGATGTCGAAAAGGGCCTAATCCTGGTCAAGGGTGCAGTTCCTGGACCTAAGGGCGGAATTGTTCTGATCCGTACCGCTGCGAAAGGGGCCGGAGCATGAGCAAGGTTGACGTTCACACAGCAGATGGCAAGACCAAGGGCACAGCAGAGCTTCCCGCCGAGATCTTTGACGTTGAGCCAAACATTCCACTGATTCACCAGGTCGTTGTTGGCCAGCTCGCCGCAGCGCGTCAGGGAACCCACAGTGTGAAGACTCGCGCTGAAGTTCGCGGTGGTGGCCGCAAGCCGTACAAGCAGAAGGGAACAGGTCGCGCCCGTCAGGGTTCGACCCGCGCCCCGCAGTTTGCCGGTGGTGGAATCGTGCACGGACCAACTCCGCGCAACTACGAACAACGCACTCCAAAGAAGATGAAGGCGGCGGCGCTTCGCGGAGCCCTTTCGGACCGCGCCCGTAACGACCGTGTTCATGTCATCAACGGTGTTGTTGACGGAGAAACTCCTTCGACCAAATCAGCAGTGACCGCATTGCGCGCTTTCAGCGAGAACACCAAGTTGCTGGTGGTGGTGGAACTCACCGATGAGGTGACTTGGTTGTCGCTTCGTAACGCACCCGAAGTTCACCTGCTGACTCCAGATCAACTGAACACATACGACGTCTTGTGCAGCGACGACGTTGTGTTCACGACTGGTGCTCTCGACACTTTCCTGGCGCGCACGACGTTGCCGAAGTCGGCAGCAAAAGCGAGCGTCAAGGTCGAGACAACCGAAGCGACTGACGCAGCAGACGAGGAGGAGTCCAAGTGAAGATTGCCGATCCTCGCGATGTTTTGTTGGCGCCCGTGGTCTCTGAGAAGAGCTACGCCTTGCTTGACGAGAACAAGTACACGTTCCTTGTTGCGCCAGATGCCAACAAGACACAGATCAAGATTTCGGTTGAGCAGGTATTCAAGGTTCGTGTTACCAGCGTCAACACCAGCAACCGTCCCGGCAAGCGCCTGCGCACCCGGTCAGGTTTCGGTCGTCGCGCAGCAACCAAGCGCGCGATTGTTTCGCTTGTGCCTGGCGATCGCATTGACATCTTCGGAGGCCCGGTCGCTTAGGCGATCGGGGAATAGGACTGAACTGACATGGGTATCCGTAAATACAAGCCAACGACGTCGAGCCGTCGCGGCTCAAGTGTGGCCGACTTCGCTGAAGTTACCCGGTCCACGCCGGAGAAGTCGTTGGTACGCCCATTGCCAAACAAGGGCGGCCGCAACAACGCTGGGCGCATTACGACGCGCCACCAGGGTGGCGGACACAAGCGCGCCTACCGCATCATCGATTTCAGGCGTTCAGACAAAGACGGCGTACCGGCAAAGGTCGCGCACATTGAGTACGACCCCAACCGCACTGCCCGCATTGCTTTGCTCCACTACGCCGATGGCGAGAAGCGCTACATCATTGCGCCAGACAAACTGCGCCAAGGTGACCGTATTGAGACAGGCTCCTCGGCTGACATCAAGCCTGGCAACAACCTTCCGCTACGCAACATTCCGACTGGAACGATCGTTCACGCTGTTGAACTTCGACCCGGCGGTGGCGCAAAAATGGCGCGCTCAGCTGGATCAAAGATCCAGCTCGTCGCGAAAGACGGTCCGTATGCGCAGCTTCGGCTGCCCTCGGGCGAGATTCGCAACGTCGACTTGCGGTGTCGGGCAACTGTCGGCGAGGTCGGTAACTCCGAGCAGTCCAACATCAACTGGGGCAAGGCTGGCCGCATGCGCTGGAAGGGTAAGCGCCCAACGGTTCGCGGTGTCGCAATGAACCCAGTTGATCACCCGCACGGTGGTGGCGAGGGCAAGACCTCGGGTGGACGTCACCCGGTCAACCCGAATGGTAAGGCCGAAGGCCGAACCCGCACCAAGAACAAGCCAAGTGACAAGTTCATCGTTCGCCGTCGCAAGACCGGCAAGAAGCGCTAAGGGGAATTTCTTAAATGCCACGCAGTCTTAAGAAGGGCCCCTTCGTTGACGACCACCTGCTCAAAAAGGTGGACGTTCAAAACGAGAAGGGCACACACAACGTCATCAAGACGTGGTCACGACGTTCAATGATCGTGCCCGCGATGCTCGGCCACACCCTGGCCGTCCACGACGGACGTAAGCACGTGCCGGTTTTCGTTAGCGAAAACATGATCGGTCACAAACTTGGTGAGTTTGCGCCAACGCGCACATTCAAAGGTCACCTCAAGGATGACCGAAAGGCTCGGCGCACGTAGCGCTGAGTTGACCAACGACAACTAACGACAAACGAACTGACAGCGAGGGATAGCGATGGAAGCCAGGGCCCATGCGCGGTACGTCCGCGTTACGCCCATGAAGGCCCGCCGAGTGGTGGACCTGATTCGTGGGCTGCCTGCAGGACAGGCGCAAGCCGTGTTGCGCTATGCGCCGCAGGCTGCGACTGAGCCAGTAGGCAAGGTGCTGAACAGCGCCATCGCAAATGCCACAAACAACAGCCAACTCGATGAGTCGTCATTGTTTGTCGCTGAAGCGTTTGTTGACGAAGGCCCGACGATGAAGCGTTTCCGTCCGCGCGCACAGGGTCGCGCGTACCGGATCCGCAAGCGGACCAGTCACATCACGATTGTCGTGGAGGAAGCTGACAAGCCTTCGACGCGCAAGAAGCGTCGTGCAGACAACGCTAAGTCCGGTTCGAGCACGACCAAGAAGGACGCGGGTCGCGTATCGGCCGGCGCATCTAAAGCCAACACGGCAAAGAAGGCTGCTGAAGCAAAGGCCGATGCAACCGCTAAGAAGACTGCTGCCAAAGCTGCGTCAGAGAAACCAGCTGCAAAGAAAGCAGCTGCGGACAAGACGTCAGACAAACCAGCAACCAAAACCACCACTGCAACGAAAACTGCCGAGCCAAAGACCTCGAGCAGCACAACAGACAAGGCGACCGGCGCAGCCGAGTCGACCGAGAAGGGCTGAGTCGTGGGTCAGAAGGTACATCCGCACGGCTTCCGCCTCGGAATCTCAACGGACTTCATGTCACGTTGGTTTGCCGATAGCGCCAAAGCCGGCCAGCGTTACCGCGACTACGTCGAGGAAGACGTAGCCATCCGTCGTCTGATGACGACTGGCATGGAGCGCGCGGGCATCAGCAAGGTTGAGATCGAGCGCACTCGTGAGCGGGTGCGCGTCGACATTCACACCGCGCGTCCGGGCATCGTCATCGGTCGGCGTGGCGCAGAAGCTGACCGTATTCGCACCGAGCTTGAAGCGCTGACGGGCAAGCAGGTCCAGCTCAACATCCTTGAGGTCAAGAACCCAGAGGTTGACGCCCAGCTTGTTGCGCAGGGCGTCGCCGAGCAACTGTCGAGCCGTGTCTCGTTCCGCCGTGCGATGCGCAAGGCCATGCAGAGCGCCA
>JAHEXM010000149.1 GCA_023252115.1 Micrococcales bacterium
GTATTCACGATGGCTGTTAGCGGAGCACCAGTCACCGGACTGAATCGCGCTTTCGTGACGGAATCCACCATTGCTGCAGCGACCTGGGTCGTCATGGTGTCTTGAGGATGAAGAGCGCTAACGAATGCACTGCTCACCACGACGAGTGGTTCAAGGCGCGCAGGAGACTGCGCATCGATCACGTGGATGTCGCTGAGGTGACCCAGGTAAGCCAATGAACGTCGCGAGCTCGTGCGCGTTGGCGAGGGTGGTTTCGCTGTGATGTCAATACGCGGGTAATACGGCTCGCCAGGCCGGGTAACGAGGTCGCGATATTGACCTCTGACTACTGGTCCTAGCGCAATTGTTTGTTGAAGGGTGGTGGGGGCACCAGAGGGTTTAAGCGGTGCCGCTAGCGCGCGGCCCAAAGCATCGGCTGGCAAATACAGTGCTCCCGCCAAGACCGCGGTGGACGACAGGAAAGCACGTCGCGACATACCGGACAGCGGAACCTCCAGTTGCTGGCAGCGCACAGCGCTGGGCGGGCTGATCAATCCAAACCTAGCGGCAATGTGTCTTCAGTCCGGGCAACCGCCCTCCCGCAAGGTGGAACAAAATGGTTGGACTATGGACGGAATGTTCCACCTTGCGCAGGGGGATAGGTCCTGGGGCTAGGCCTCGTGGCGGTGCAGTTGCGCCTTGCACACGCCGTCGATGTCCAGCGCGCATTCGGTGCCGCGGACCTCAACCCGAAGCGGTGGTTCACCGTCAGGTCGGCGCCTCAGGGACAGGTGATCGTGATTAATCGATACCTCCACTGCGTCGTGTTCGGCGAAGCAGAGGCGGAAGTCGAGTTGTTCGATCTCGCGCGGGAGTCGTGGATTGAGTCGAAGGCGCCCACTGCGCACCTCAAGTCCGGTAAAACCACGCTGCAACAAGTCAACAGTTCCCGCCATTGCACCCAGGTGAATGCCTTCGCGAGTTGATCCAGATGCATCATCCGAAATGTCGCTGGCAAGGGCTTGCAAGAAGTAGTTCCACCCGCCTGCTCGGTTGCTCCGTGCCAGGACCCACGCGTGCACCACCTTGGACAAGGTCGATCCATGTGAGGTTCGATTCGCGTAGTACTCGATGTGTCGAGGGATGAACTCAGCGTCGTAGCTGTAGCCGAGATTGGTCAGGATCTCTTCGAGTTCTTCGTTGGACAACACGTAGAAGAGCATCAAGACGTCGGCTTGTTTAGAGAGCCGGTATCGATTGGTGGAGTCGCCTTCAGCATTAAGGATCCGATCGAGCCGTTCCACCGATCCGTATTTCTTGCGGTATCCATCCCAGTCAAACTCTTTGAGACGGTCGTAATCCTCAAATTGACTGAGCAGACCGTCGTGCCAGCACAACCGCAAGCGTTTGCTGATGTCCTTCCAGCGGTCGAGGTCTCCACTGTCCACTTCCAACAGATCCAACAGCTCCGACCGGCGTAGGTCTGGAAGTTCATTGAGGCACTCGAGGGTTCTGGTGAATAACCACGCTGCCATCACATTCGTATACGCGTTGTTGTCGATACCCGGTTTGTCGTTCCACGGATAGGCGTCATGGAACTCATCCGGTCCCATCACTCCGCGAATGTCATACCTGCCGTCGGTTGCATCAAACGTCGCCAAACTCGACCAGAACTTGGAGACCTCAATCATGAGTTCGGCGCCACAGTTCGACAAGAACGCTTTGTCACCGGTGAATTGATAAAACTGCCATGCGTTGTAAGCCACCGAGATGCCTACGTGCCGTTGCAGATGCGAGTTATCCGTCAGCCATTCTCCGGTGCGTGGATTCAGATGGACCTGCTGCGTTTCCTCGCTGCCATCAGATCCGCTCTGCCAAGGAAACATTGCACCCGCCAGGCCGATCTCACTGGCGGCCTTCCGAGCCATCGGCAGACGCCGCCACCGATATCTCAGGAGACTTCGGGAAACCTCGGGCAGGCGCATTGTCAGGAACGGGAAGATGAACAACTCGTCCCAGAAGATGTGCCCGCGGTATGCCTCGCCATGCAGGCCGCGTGCTGGGATTCCAACATCGCGATCGATGCTGTGCGGCGACACTGTCTGCAACAGATGGAATATGTGAAGACGCGTTTTCTGTAGCGCGTCGTCGTCGCCGACGATGGCCAAGTCGCAGCGCGTCCACAAGTGTTGCCAAGCGCGCGCGTGACTAGCCACCAGGTGGCTGAATGACGGCGCTTGCGCAACTGCATCTATCGCCTCTCCCGGCCCGCCGCTCGTAGCTCGGTCGCGTGAAGTGAACAGACTCGCGACCTTTTCGACTGACACCACGCTGCCTTTCTCAAGATTTAGCACGAGGTCCTGGGTGACACGACCTGGCACCGGTGTGGTTCGCTCGGTCGAAGCAAGCGCGTCAATTGGGCCGACGACTCGATGTCGCGCTGCCATTGAGATGGAAATGTCGGACTGATTCGTCTTGACCTCAACTTCAACGCAGTCATGTTGCTCCGTCGAACTATTCGCGGTAACGGCCGCATCGATGACGTTCAGATGGTGGTTGCCAAGACCGACGTATCGGGAAACTCCGTCGTTGTTGACCCGAGCGTCTATCCCACTGCGAACGACTATTTGTCCTGACCAATTTTCGGCGACGAAAGTGGTGTCCATGGCGGCCAAATACGGATCAGCCATCGAGACGATGCGCCGTTGGCGAACCATCGTCTGTTGCCCGCCAGTGAAGTGGACGCGGAATGATCGGGAGAGGATGCCTTGATGGAAATCGAGGACCTGGTGGTAGTCGCTGGTGTTGTTGGCGTCGGCAATGAACCAATCGCCATCTGGGGTCTTGAATCGAAGTGACTGCCAATCGGGAAGGTTCACGATGCTTTCGTTTTCGACTTCGCGCCCATTGATCTCGGCCGTAAGCCTGTTATAGACACCAGCGGCATAGGTGCCGGGGTAGTGGACGCCATCGGCCCGGGATTCGGGAGCTGCGCCGCGGGTCGCAAACCGTCCATTGCCAAGAGTGCACAACGACTCACGAAGTTGCTCGAGTTCAGGGTCGAACTCGTCGTAGGAAATTGACCATGCACTGTCTGCCGACCAGGTTGGCGCGATGTCAACTTCGGCCAAATCCTGGACAGCCCACGTTGCACCCTGACTGACAAGTTCATCGCCGGTCCCGCGCCGTGACACACCGATGACCAAACCGAATCCGCCGAACCTGCCTGCGCGTACACCGGATATCGCATCTTCGACGATTGCTGTGCGTTCGGGCACGGTGTTCAGCTGTCGGGCAGCTTCCAAAAAGATCGCCGGATCGGGTTTGCCGACCAAGTGCAAAGCTGCCGCGGTGAGTCCGTCAACACGCACGGGGAACATGTCCGAGATGCCGCAGACGTCCAACACATGCGCCGTATTTCGCGAGGCTGAAACCAACGCCACACGAATGCCGGCAAGGTGCAGTTCTTTGACAAGCGCGCGAGATGATTCGAATGCCGCTATTCCTCGCTCATCAATCAGCGAGAGGAAAAGTTGGTTTTTTCGCTTGCTAAGTCCGGCCACCGTTGCCGCGTCGTCAGCGTCAGTAGATTCACCCGCGGGCAAGAAGACATTGCGTGAAGAAAGAAACCCGATGACGCCATCTTCGCGTTGTCGGCCGTCCACGTATTTCAGATAGTCGTCGTGAGTGAATTCGGTGTCCGGGGTAGCCCCAGTCTCGGGGAGGGACAGGACGCCATCGAAGAGTTGTTTCCAGGCAGCAAAGTGCAACTCGGCTGTGTCAACGATCACGCCGTCCATGTCAAAAATGACGCCATCAATGAGCGCCGGATCAATTTTCACCACACCACCGCTGACATTTGTCCAGCCTATGGAACCTTGGCGCCGGCGCCATGGGACGTTAGTCCCGCAGACGGTCCCGTATGTGGCTGGGAAACATCAACTTTGAAATCAACGGGCTCATCGAAGGCAGCCGCCCGCACTGCATGGCGCAGCGAGCGCAGCACAGGCACACCTGCCACTAGAACGAGGCCAGCCGTCAGGATCATCCGTGGAATGTCAAACCCGAGCGACGTCGCCAAACAGAACAACAGCCAATGCTTAACGTTTTCCAGAACATTCAATCCGGCCACGAATGAAATTCCTGGACTCAGCCCAGTTGTCCATGGCCAAAACCACAGATTCAAAAGGCATCCGTAAACAAGTGATGCACCAGCACCGTAAATCGCCAGGAGCACGACTTCCTTCTTGCCGCGAATTGCTGGTAAGCAAGCGGCACCAAAACCAATCCAGCCAGCGGCGATCATCTGGAATGGCAGCCACGGTCCGATGCCGCCGGTTATTACTGCCGATACCAGCAAAGCCAGGGTGCCCAACACGAAACCGAAACCTCGGCCGAGAACCCGACCCCCAACCACGAGGATGACCCACATTGGTTCCAGGCCCGCGGTACCCGCTCCGATCGGTCGAAGTGCGGCGGCCAGCGCGATCAAGATCCCGAGTATTGCAATGCTCCGTGCGTCGATTCCCTGTTCGGCGATCTGCGCGAGTGCGACCGCGAGAATCAATGGCAGCAGCAGTGCGAACAGCAGTGGCGCGTCAGTGGAATGTCCAAGGACTGCGCTGCCGGGCTTGGCAAGGAACGGCCAAAAGAAGGCCGCGATTCCGATGGTCGTCAGAATCGTCAGGCTGATGGCGCTCTTGATATTGACCCGGATTGCGTTGACCTTCGTCATGGCTGGCTGCCGACCAACTCAGGTAATTCGGCCTTCATCGGTTGCGGGGTTGGCGGTGCGACCCACGTGGGAAGCAGCGCGATGAGGAGTCCGAGAACGGGTATCAACGGCAAAGTTGGCCACATCAGCGGAGTCACCGAGGGCGACAAAACAGCTGGGTCACTCAATGACGTCGCAACAAACGCAACAGCGGCACCAAATCCACTTCCCGAAACAAGCCATTCGATGCCCGTCCATGGATCGGGGCGGTAGCGCGAGCGAACAACGCGGCGACCCGCAACCTGCATCCCGAGCAACGATGACAGAACCCCAACAACCAGCAGGCCCATACTTAGCCCCGGAGCCGAGTCGCCGTCAAGCAATCCGTAGACGCCGATCAAAACACCGATGAGGCCGCCGAGAATGAGTCCCGCGGTAATCCGGCGCGTGCGCGGTGCGACGTCAACCGTTCGGCCGTATCCGCGCGAATCCATCGCTGCGGCCAGTGTGATCGATCGACGAAGTGCGTTGTCAAAAACCGGTAGCGCCGAACCGACTGTGCCGCGAATGCCGCGGTCGGGTCTGCCGCGTAATCGCCGTGCCGACTTCACTCGGGCGACGTCAGCGATCAGTTGCGGCGCGAATGTCAGGCCGACAACGACTGAGACGCCGAGTGCATAGAGCGCGGATGGCAGCGATTTGAAAAAGCGACTAGGTGGAGCCAATGCGTTGGCGGCTCCGATGCACGCCAGGATTGTGGCAAGTCGCAGCC
>JAHEXM010000150.1 GCA_023252115.1 Micrococcales bacterium
TGCGGGCAGGAGCCGCATGTGGCGAGAAGTCGCGCGACGTCGATTTCGTGGCTGCATGATCAGCATCCTTCGTTGTTGATGGTTCCGTCGGGCATTGTGGTGTGACAGAGCACGGCGTCACCAAAGGCGTTGGCATCAACCACGGCCCCTGACCAATTCGACCCGGTGAAATCGGTGCCCTTTAGTGATGCCGCAGTCAGGTTCGCGCTCCGCAAATCGGACGCGGTGATGTTTGCGCCCGACAAGTCTGCCGACGAAAGATCTATCGAATTGGCGACTATGCCGTTAAGGGTGGCACCGTCCAATTGAATTTTCTTTGCTGACACATTTGCCAACGTCGACCCAGTCATTTTTTGTCGGCTCAGATCAGCCCCATCGAGGTTCGATCCAGTCAGATTTGCTTTGTCTAGTTTTGCTGACGCAAGGCCCTTGGCTTGACCCAAATCACTAATGTTGGAGAGATTCGCTCCGCCAAAGTCAGCCTTGCCAATTGTTGCCCCGGACAGCGACGTTCCAGACAAGTTCGCATTCGTCAGCGTCGCTGCGGCAAAATCGGCGTTGGCTAGTTTGACTCCGTGCAGGTTAATCGCTTGCAGATTTGCAAGCTTGAGTCCAATAGCGAGACCAATTCCGTTGGCTGAGCTCAGATCGGTGCCGGCCAGATTCGTGTGGGTCACGTTGGTTTGAGCGTTCATGGTTGCCCCGGATAGCGACAGTCCACTCAAATCGAGCGCGCTCATATCGGCTCGCGACCAGTCGACATTCGTCAGCGTTGCCGTGCCCAGATCTACTGCGGTCTGCAATGACTTGGCACCTGCGAGACTTGCATGGTCGAAGTTGGTCTTCGTCAGAATCGCCTTGTCCAGATTCGTCTCGTTCAAGCGAGCGCCACTGAGGTCGGCGAGATCCAGCTTCGCGCCGGCCAAATCGGTCTTGCTAAACAGCGCGCTCTTTAGCTTGGCGCTAGAAAAGATTGCACTGTTACCAGAAGCGGAACTGAAGTCGGAACCTTGCATGGTCGCGTTTTGGAAGTTCGCATTCGTCAAAGTGGCTTGCTGAAAATCAACTGAACCGTTTGCCCCAACGAATTGAGCTGATGTGAGATTCGACGTCAAGAGCTCGACCCCGCCGAGGAATGCGTTGTCGAAGTCAATCCCGTGTAGGTCCTGACCAGTCAAGTCCTGACCGCCGATGCTCACGCCCTCGCAGTTTGCATTGGGTGCCGGGGTGCAGGAGGCGTTCTGGCGCGGCGCCGTTGCGGAATTACTCGTAGCAGAGCAACCTGCAAATGCGAGCAACCCGATCAATGGCAGAACGACCAGCCATGACCTACGTCCAAAGTGTTCTTTCGAAGATCGATACATGGGCTCGATGATTGCGAAAGTCGCTTCGTAAACAAATTTAGTGTCACCAGTTCAGCCCCTAGAGGGATGAACTGGTATTAGTCCAGCCAAGACCACCAGTCCATGCGTAACGGGCAACAACTGGATACCGTCCTGCGATGATCTCTTCTGCGGCGGGTACTGCCGAGCCTCGGCGCAGCAAGGCCATGATGCTCGCCTTGTATGGCGCACAAAGTGGTGAGCGGTTCGCCTTCTACGGCCTGGCCTCGGTCATGGTGCTTTTCCTCGTCGCAGCACCAAAGGATGGCGGCGGCGGTCTGAGTAACTCCGCTTCCGTTGCCTTGACGGGTTCGATGTTCGGAGCGGCCTATCTTGCAAACCTGGTTGGCGGCTGGTGCGCTGACAAGATTTTGAGTGTCTACCAGACACTGTTGGTAGGAATCTCGCTCGCTCTTGCCGGCTACATCCTGCTTGCGCTGCCCATCCACGAAATCACTTGGCCCGGCCTACTGCTTGTCATCTTCGGTACTGGATTGTTCGTGCCGAGCGTTTCGACGCTACTTACCAATCAGGTGCCAGACGAAAGTGGCGAGCGCGATGCCGCGTTCGCCCGCCTCTACGTCGCCGTAAATGTCGGCGGCCTAGCCGCAACACTGATCACCGGCGTCGTGGCAGCGCTATCAAACTGGGACTACGCCTTTCTCGTCAATGTTGTGGGTGCTTTGGTAGCACTACTTTGCTTGCTTTTTCTACGCGGCAAGCTGAACGCGAAGAGTGTGCAACCCGCAGCTCCCAGTACCCCCGCAAACTTACGCAAATTTATTGCACTCACGGCATCGCTTGTCGCGGTCTACGCAATCGTTGTGCTGCTCGACTTCACCATTCCCCGACCGGAACTGGCAATCTCGCTGATCGTTGTCGTACTCACGATCACAATGCCGGCCGTCTTTGTCCTGCGCATAGCCCGGCAGCGCGGACGATCCCGCCTGGAACGCGACCGGATCGCTGCGATTGTTGTCCTGGTCCTGTTTTCCACCGGATTCTGGTTCTTAGCAAGTCAACGTCTCGGCGTGCTGATTCTGCTGTCATCTACCGGAATTGACCGTCACATTGGTTCCTGGGAATTCCCCGCCAACTGGTTCGAGGCACTGGACCCAGCTGTCGTAATAATTCTCGGGCCCCTCATGGCTGCTCTGTGGAAGAGGCGCGGCGATCGCGCACCGCGCACGACAACGAAGTTTGCGCTGGGATTTGCCATCACGGCGGTGGCGCTTGCCATCCTCGTGTTGGTTGGGAAGGCAGTCGACGCGGGCACCCTTGTCGGCTGGCCCTCTCTGTTCGTCATATTCGTCCTCATCTCGGTTGGGGAACTGCTCCTGGCACCCGCCGGTTCCTCCGCAGTATCGCGATTGGCGCCACCAGGAACAGAGACACAACTATTCGCCGTTTGGTATTTGTCGGTGGGTTGCGGATTTGCCATCGGCGGGCTATTGGGAAGCACCGTCACAGACCTCGGATACACCTGGTTCGCATTCGCTGGCGCGGTGCTCTCAGCTGCCCTCGCATTCGGCGTGTGGGCGTGCGCCACACCGATGCGAAGACTCATGCACGGGGAACGCTAACCAGGTGATTTCGGATCGATCCAAAGACTGCTGTTGGGTTGATCTACAGGGTGGCGGGAATCATTCATCTGCAACTTCCCCTCTTGTTAGGAGCCCCTCATGAAATGCCTTTCACGTTCCGCCGTCGTCGCTTCGCTGGTCCCGTTTGTTTCGGTTGGTGCCATCGTGGCAAGTAGTACCCCAACAATGGCACAAAGCAGCATTGCGCAACCAACGGAATCAAGCATCGGTCGCACAGCAAGCAACACTCACACACCTGCTGCCGGCAAGAACCTCAAGAGCGAACCCGACGTGCCGGTCGAGTTCAATTTTGTTAACAACACTGGGCAGCCGATCAAGATTGGTGCCATCACAACAACCGATGCCTATGTGGGCCAAGTCCCAGCCGTACTACCGGCTGGTTCAAGTACTCAAATTTGCGCAGCCCTACCCGTGAATGCAGACACGTGGACGACTTCAACAAAGCTTGAAGGCGAGCTGGAAGCCGACTCCGAGGTTGACATCGAGTTATTGAAACCGCCTGGCCTGCCGCTAGGCGACATCAAATTGGACGCCCACGTCGACGATGGCAACTCTTCAGACTTCTCATACGTAACCGTCGAGCTTGACAACGCCGATGGCAAGTCCCGTGCAAGCGTTGCTAGCCCCCACCACATCGGTTGGTACACCCCAATCACGCAACACGTTTTCGACCCAAACGACCCACTGATCGACCCTAAGTAGCCGCTGCTCATGGGCGCCCGATAAGGCTGGAGTCGGCGGTCCAAACGATTCGAACGAAACGATTCGAACGAACTACCCCCGCGTATGCGCTGCACATCTCCGTGCAGCGCATACGTCCATTTCAATTTGAACAAACAACACCATTTACTTGTGTGGCGACTTGTTGGGATTTGCAGTGAGCAAATGATTTGCCCACTGTGCTGTCGTCTTTCAGCGTGACCGCATAATCACCAGAATCTCCGTCATTGCCACTCCAGACAAGCTGCATGGCGACTGGATCTTGTCCAAATATCACGTCACTTCCAACCTTTGGCGAGAGGCCGACGCAGGTGTAAGTACCAGGAAATGCGCCGTCAATGCTCCTAGCTTTTGCAACGGAGACGTTGCCGCACGGGTATTGCATGTTCACGTCATGGCCGTCATCCGAAAATGCAAAGGTGAAACTGGCGGGGTTGTTCTGCGGGCCCATCGTCGTGTAGTCGGGCGGCAACATTCCCTGCGATGTGTATTCCGGCGATAGTTGCAGTGTCGAGATGCTGTCTACTGACACCTGCCCGGAGCCACCGCTCGCCGCAGAGTTAGTTGTTGCCGCACATCCAGATAGAACCGCCGCGGACAGCGCTGCGGCCGCAATCAGCGGAGTAACCATGTGGCGTCGCCCTCTTTCAACTCTGGAATTCATCTTTGCCCCTTTTGTTGGTGATCAATTCCGAGTCAAATTGACAGCTGGCCTTCTTCGATGCACTGGCGCGAACACGGATGGGCTAGGTGGGTATGAATGAGCGCGAACAAGTTACCGACTCTGTGTATGCCTAAGCCTTGACCTATACCAAGGTTCAACCACCACAAAACCTCAGGTTGAGACCTCGAATGGAAGACTGCAAGATTGCCTTCATGGTCAACAGTGCGAAATCGTTCAACAAACCAGCAATCGCATGTTGTGCATTGGTCACAGCCATGGCCCTCGTGAGCGGCTGTAGTCAGTCTGCGAATTCGGCTTTATCATCCCCTAGCGGATCGGCATCGAACTATCCAGGCGCGCCAGACCCGGGTTACGCATCAGGCGGTTCCGCTCTTGCCAAGCTAGGGGGCTTTTACTGGAACGTGGTGGCAAATGGCCCAGGTGTTGTTGCGTTAGGTTCGGTTGAGGGCGTCGACACTCTGGTTGATGGCTTTGATGCTGACGGCAACGTCAATGCAGCGTTTGGCTCGAACGGAAACGTGAAGACTCTCGGAACAGCAAACGGTGCGGCCGGTGCGGCCGTTGGTAAGGACGGCGCAATATATTTTCTTGAGAAGCTTAACCGCCAGGTCTACGCCTTCAAACTTGCATCCAATGGTCACCAGGACACGGGCTACTCGTGTACCACCAACACCAAGTGCCCTGACACGCCCCTGCCGGGGACAACTGGCCTAAACCCCAGGAGCGTCGTTGCAACCGACGACGGAATAGTCGGCGCAAGCGCAGCCTTTCCAATTACTGCACAGAACTCAAAATTTGTGATCAGTAAGCTCAATTCCCAAGGCATGCCCGACAGCGACTTTGGATGTGCGACTAACAATTGCACTGGTGCCGCTAACACCCTCACCGGTTCAGCGCTGGCCGTGGCAAAGTCTCCGACTGGATATGTGGCCGCGGGCGCTCAAGTTGTGGCGGGTCAGCCAAAGATCACTGTGGCTGCGTATACGTCCAACGGTGTGCCTGACCCGAGCTTTTCATCCGGCCAAGTCACGTTAACGAACGCTCCCACACTCAACGCCAACC
>JAHEXM010000151.1 GCA_023252115.1 Micrococcales bacterium
GCGGCGCTGATGGGTCATGAAAAGTTGCAGTTCCCACGCTGACGGCATGTGCGCCTGCGAGCAAGAACTGCAACGCGTCCAGACCGCTGTTGATGCCACCCATTCCCAGTATCGGAACGTCAGGCATTGCTTGGCGCACCTGCCAGATACACCGCAAGGCAATCGGACGAATCGCTGGTCCTGATAGCCCTCCGGTCAACCCAGCTAGGGCGGGTCGCATCGTGTCGGTGTTGATCACCAACCCCAAAGTTGTATTGATCATCGACAAGCCGTCAGCTCCCGAAGCGATAACCGATTCAGCGACCGGAACAATTTCGGTGACGTCTGGCGAGAGTTTCGCGAAGATGGGTTTCGATGCGCTGGTGTTACGGCGAACCGCATGCAAGACACTAGCTGCCGCACGGGGATCACAGGCGAATACTTGGCCGCGCTGCTCGACGTTGGGACATGAGATGTTGACTTCGAGTGCTGCAATTCCAGGTTCATGCCGCAAGCGGGCGGCGACTTCGGCGAATTCATTGACCGATCCGCCAGCGATAGAAACGACAACTTCGGCGCCGCGATTGCGCAGCCACGTCAAATCCTTTTCGATGAACTCGTCGACCCCTGGACCTTGAAGTCCGATCGAATTCAGCATCCCCGAGGGTGTCTCAGCCATCCGAGGGGTGGGGCGACCAGACCGCGGCTCGAGCATGATGCTCTTGGTAACAACAGCTCCGATCGAGGTGATGTCAAAGAATCGATCGAGTTCACGTCCGGCTGCCGCACATCCCGATGCCGTCAGAACCGGCGAAATAAGTTGCGCACCGCCAAGATCCACGCGCATGTCGACTAAGCGTGGCTCGGTTACCGACATCAGGACCGTCCAGCGTTCGGTGACCCAAGGCAATCGTCTGGCACGGTACCGACCGCATCCCAACGGACCTGGTCGCCGAAAAACACCGGCCCGTCGGTACACGAGCGCACCATGCGAGTAATCCCGTCGTTTCCGGTTACCGGCAGCACGCAGGTCATACACACACCCACGCCACAGGCCATTGCTTCTTCGACTGCGCATTGACTGCTGATACCACGGCCTTCGGCGACCTTTGCTAGTGCCGCGAGCATCGGCATAGGGCCGCAGCCATAAATGACTTGGCCGCCATTTTCGTCGAGGATCCGCCCAAGTACATCGGTCACTTGCCCGCGTTCGCCTTGGGAACCATCATCGGTGGTCACCACCAAATTTGTTGCTCGGCGGCGGCCATCGAGCACACCAAAAAGCCGTGACTCACTTGCCGCACCCAGAATCATGTCGACCCGACAACCGCGCGCCCGCAGTTTGTCGGCGAGCGTGAATAGCGGTGCCGATCCATACCCACCACCGACCAAAACTGTGGGTACGGGATCTTTTGGCAGACTGAAAGGCCGACCAAGCGGTCCGACTACGTCTACCGCATCTCCGCGTTTGAGATCCGCGAGCCACCGCGTGCCCGGGCCGTGCGCATCCACGACAATCTCGACGGTGCCACCGAGTGACCCGGCCGGATCAACGTGGTGAATCGAGAAGCACCGACGCAAGAGCATTGACGTCGTAGCGTCGCCAACTGCCAGCGCTACGAACTGTCCGGGCAGTGTGCGCTCGGGTACGCCAGGCGCGGCAAAGGCGAGCAGAAAATAGTCTCCCGACCGACGGATTGCCAATACTTCACCGCGGACCTGAATCGGTCCCAGCAAGATAGTGCCAGTCGAAGTGACTGCATCCGAAGTCGTCACGACTGTTCTGCAGCTCTCAGTCGGGCAAGGTCAGCCGCATGCGCTTGTAGGGTCCGCACCGAAACCTCGCCGTCGCGCAGAGCCTCGATTCCCTCGACCGCTGCCGCTAGTCCCTGAACTGTCGTGATGCACGGGACGCCTCGTCCAACGGCAGCCGTTCTGATCTCATATCCATCCACGCGACCGCCAACGCCGTGCGGCGTATTGATGACAATGTCGATGTCGCCGGCCAAAATTGCGTCGATCGTTGTGGGTTCGCCGTTCGGACCCACGCCCTCAAAATGCTTGCGCAGAACGGAAGCTTTCACGCCATGGCGTCGCAGAACTTGGGCAGTTCCATTCGTCGCAACTATTTCGAACCCAAGATCTGCAAGCCGCTTTACTGGAAAAACCATGGATCGTTTGTCGCGATCAGCAACTGAGACGAAGGCCCGTCCCTGCGTTGGCAGTCCCCCGGCATACGCAGCGGACTGCGACTTGGCAAATGCTGTACCAAATTCGACATCGATACCCATGACTTCGCCGGTCGAACGCATTTCTGGTCCGAGTAGGACATCGACACCGTGGAAGCGGCCGAAAGGAAGTACTGCTTCCTTGACGGCAATAGGGCCACCCGCAGGCAACTCCCCCCCATCGCCAATGGCGGTCAGCGTTCCGTCTTGGCGTAACTCCGCGATGGTGGCGCCCAGTGCCACCCGTGCTGCAGCTTTTGCCAATGAGACACCGGTTGCTTTGGAAACAAACGGAACGGTGCGTGATGCTCGTGGGTTGGCTTCCAATACGTACAAGATGCCGCCAGCAAGTGCGTACTGAACATTCAGTAGACCAAGAACGCCGACACCCTTGGCGATCGCCAGAGTGCTCGCACGCACGCGCTCAACCTCGGCCTGGCTCAACGTGATTGGTGGCAATGCGCAAGCCGAGTCGCCCGAGTGCACTCCAGCTTCCTCGATGTGTTCCATGACCCCGCCGAGGAACAACTCGTTGCCGTCATACAGCGCGTCGACATCAATTTCGATCGCATCGTCCAGAAAGCGGTCGACAAGGACAGGATGCTCGGGGCTAGCTTCAGTTGCCCGCGCTAGGTAGTCGGCAAGCATGGTGTTGTCGTAGACGATTTCCATTCCGCGCCCACCCAAAACGTACGAAGGGCGCACAAGGACCGGGTAGCTAATGCGCTCGGCAATCGCCCGAGCATCTTCGTAGGAAACCGCGAGCCCGTGTGCCGGTGCAGGCAATCCAGCTTCGGCTAACAATTGCCCGAATGCTCCACGCTCTTCAGCCAGGTGGATCGCTTCAGGGCTGGTGCCAACGATAGGCACGCCGGCGTCTTTCAGACCCTGCGCTAGGCCGAGGGGGGTCTGTCCGCCAAGCTGGCAAATGACTCCGGCAATTGGGCCTGCTGCACGCTCAGCAGCCACCACCTCGAGCACACCCTCCAGAATCAGCGGTTCGAAATAGAGCCGATCCGAGGTGTCGTAGTCAGTAGAGACAGTCTCGGGATTGCAGTTGATCATGACTGTTTCGTATCCAACATCGTGCAACGCCATTGAGGCATGAACACACGAGTAGTCGAATTCAATACCTTGACCAATTCGGTTGGGGCCTGAGCCCAAGATCAGGACTGCTGGTTTCTCTCGTGGAGCAACTTCGGTTTCTTCGTCATAGGTCGAGTAGTGGTACGGAGTCTTTGCTTCGAACTCGGCTGCGCACGTATCAACGGTCTTGTAGACCGGGCGCACATTGAGGTCATACCGCAACGCACGGACATCGCCTTCGGACAATCCGCGCAGACTGCCAATCTGCTTGTCGGAGAATCCGTGCCGTTTGGCTAGGCGCATTGTTACTTCGTCAAGTTTCGGTGCATCTCGTAACAAATCAGCGATGTCATTGATCAGGCCGATTTGGTCAAGAAACCATGGGTCGATATTCGTGGCCTCATGCACCTGATCCGGTGACGCACCAGCCCACAGAGCTAGCTGAACCTGACCGATCCGGCCGTCACGAGGCACCTTCATTGCCTCGAGCAAGCCCAAGACATCGACATCCGATTTCGATTCAGGCCAACTGAAAGGCGCGTCTTTCCTTTCGATGCTGCGTAGCGCTTTCTGTAGAGCTTCGGTGAAGTTTCGACCGATCGACATCGCCTCGCCGACGCTCTTCATGGTGGTTGTCAGAGTGTCATCGGCTTGCGGGAATTTCTCAAAAGCGAAACGCGGCACCTTCACCACGATGTAGTCCAACGTGGGCTCAAATGCCGCTGGAGTTTCACGCGTAATGTCATTCGGAATTTCGTCGAGCGTGTAACCCACCGCCAGCTTGGCAGCGATCTTTGCGATCGGGAACCCAGTTGCTTTTGATGCCAACGCCGACGAGCGCGATACCCGCGGGTTCATTTCGATCACAATCATGCGGCCATCGTCAGGATTGATCGCGAATTGAATATTGCAACCACCGGTGTCGACGCCCACTTTGCGAATGACTTCGATACCAACGTCTCTCATCAACTGGAACTCGCGGTCAGTCAACGTCAGGGCCGGGGCCACGGTGATGGAATCACCGGTATGCACACCCATTGGATCAAGATTCTCGATCGAACAAATGACGACGACGTTGTCGTTTTGATCACGCATTAGTTCAAGTTCGAATTCCTTCCATCCGATAATCGATTCCTCGAGGAGGACCTCGGATGTGGGGCTTGCTTGCAGGCCCGTGCCTGCGATTCGGCGCAAGTCATCGTCGTTGTAGGCCATGCCCGACCCTGCGCCGCCCATCGTGAACGAAGGCCGCACCACCATCGGATAGCCAAGTTCACTGACTGCGGAAAAACAATCGTCCATCGTGTGGCACACCACGCTGCGCGCAGATTCGGCTTGATAGTCACCGATCTTGATCTGGCTGACGATCTGTTTGAATTTCTCGCGGTTCTCGCCAGCTTCAATGGCTTCGACTCTGGCACCGATCAGCTCGACGTCATATTTGGCCAAGATGCCAGCTTCATTCAGGTCCATCGCCGCGTTGAGTGCGGTTTGCCCGCCAAGTGTCGGCAGTACTGCATCCGGCCGCTCAGCAGCGATGATCTTTTCGATGATTTCGGTGGTGATCGGTTCAACGTAAGTAGCGTCAGCGAATTCCGGATCGGTCATGATGGTTGCCGGGTTGCTGTTGACCAGCACCACTCGGATGCCCTCTGCTTGAAGGACCCTGCATGCTTGAGTTCCGGAATAGTCGAACTCACATGCCTGGCCGATCACAATCGGGCCAGAACCGATGACCAAGACGCTTTTGAGGTCCTCACGACGCGGCACTAGCCACCACCCGCCGTCACCGGGTCGTCGACGGTTGAAGCCATCAGGTCGATGAATCGATCAAACAGATACGCCGAATCGTGTGGCCCGGCAGCTGCTTCCGGGTGGTACTGAACCGAAAATGCTGGTGCGTCGATGCAGCGAATACCTTCGACTACACCGTCATTGAGACCAATATGACTCACTTCGGCCCTGCCGTAAGGGGTGTCGATGATTTGGTCAACCGGTGCATCAACGGCAAAGCCGTGGTTCTGCGCGGTGATTTCAACCCTTCCGGTGGCTTTGTCGTGAACGGGCTGGTTGATCCCGCGGTGCCCAAACCGAAGTTTGTAGGTTCCGAACCCAAGTGCGCGGCCAAGAATTTGATTGCCAAAGCAAATTCCAAAAA
>JAHEXM010000152.1 GCA_023252115.1 Micrococcales bacterium
TGTAACCACTGGCGTTTGAGTCCAAGTCGCTGAGCTAGGGACGGGTCAGCTCCATACGTCAGATCGCCGCAGCATGGGTGCCGTATCGCAGCCATATGCACGCGGATCTGATGTGTTCGACCTGTTTCAAGTTCGACCTTCAACAAAGCGGCGTGCGGAAATGCCTCGATGAGTTCGTAGTGAGTAACACTCGGCTTTCCATCGGTCACTACAGCAAATTTGTAGTCATGTGATGGGTGCCGACCGATCGGTGCATCGATTGTTCCCCGCGTCGGGTCTGGGTGACCTTGCACCAGCGCGTGATACGTCTTGTCAACAGTCCGCGCCTTGAATTGACTCTTGAGTGACGAATACGCACGATCCGTTTTTGCGACCACCATCAGACCACTGGTACCGACATCAAGGCGATGCACAATCCCCTGTCGTTCCTCAGGACCGAGCGCAGACACTGAGAAGCCGCTCGAAGCCAAGCTTCCAATAACAGTCGGACCAGTCCAGCCCGGACTGGGATGGGCCGCCACACCGATCGGTTTGTCGACGACGACAAACTCAGGATCATCAAGCACGATTCGCATGTCCTCGACAATTGCGGTCGAAGCCGCCACTGGTTCTACGAAATCAGGCAGCACGATGTCGATGGTTTTGCCGGCAACTGCCCGATCAGATCTCGCTGGCGTCTTGCCGTTTATCAGGACGCCGCCAGCACTGATGAGCTCGGCGGCTTTAGTTCGTGACACACCCATCAAACGGGCGACAGCAACATCGACCCGTTCGCCATCCAAGTCATCAGAGATGACCACACTTTGGTGATCACCCATTGTCGGTTCGGGTCTCTGCCACGCCGTCCTGCGGAGCGATCGGTTGTCCACTGAGCTGCACTCCGCGTAAGACTAAAATAACCATCAGCACTGCTGAACAGGTGATCGACATGTCAGCGACATTAAATACTGGAAAGTGCGGCCATTGAATGAAATCGACAACGTGCCCGCGAAAGACCGCCGGCGAACGAAAGATTCGATCAATCAAGTTGCCGGTCGCGCCGCCCAAGATGCCACCGAGCGCCACTGCCCAGCCAACAGATCCGATCTTGCGCGATGACCGAATGATTACTGCGATCACACCGAGTGCCAGAAGTGAAAAGATGACGGTGTAGCCAGCGCCGAGCGAGAATGCCGCGCCCGGGTTGCGGGTCAGGGTGAGTCGAAGCCATGGCCCGATAAGCTCAACCGGCTCGAACGGGTTGAGCCATTTGACCGCCATCCATTTGGTCAGCTGATCAAGAATCACCACGCCAGCCGCCACAGCGAGCGTGAGCCACATCAAACCTTTGCGTGGTGTGGGCACTCCGGCAGCCTAGAGGGTCGAGTTATTCGCAGGTTTTTGTGCAACCCCTTTTGCTCAAACAAACGCCGAACTCAGTCGGCGTATTGCGTTTCGGATCGTTGCAAATGGCCATCTGCATCGATCCGAAGGGCGTACCCGTTTCCCAGACATTCGAAGCTGGGGATGCTCCTAATGACTACGCGTCAGAAGGAGACGTGATCAAAATGATCTCGACAACAAAGAGACCAATCCGACTAGTGATTGCCGACCCGTCAAACGATTCTCGCTCTTCGTTGATTGCGCGACTTGCTAACCAGCCCTCGATTCAGCTGGTTGGCGAGGCGCCACGAGTCGACCAAGCCATCGAGTCAATTGCAAATCTTCAGCCCAACGTTGCTCTGGTGGCTCGCGAGTTCTGGGGTCCGGACACGCCAAAGCTTGTCAAACGCATCGTTGGCGGGTTGGGCGTTGGTTCAGTCGCCCACAGCACGCATCTGACTGTCGTGTCAGGACCCACGCCGTTGGGGTCGGTGTTGGAGATGGAAGAGGTCCGTCGGACTATTTCCGCGGGCGCTCGAAGCTATCTCATGCGGGACAGAGTCGAAATCAACTTGGTACGAGGACTTCACCACATGGCGGATGGTTGGTCAGTCTATGACCCGCGCCTCAGCATGGAGTTGGCGCAGGATGGCACGCGTTTGCACGCGCACGTCCATGGCGGCTCGCCATCAAACGAGCGGCTGGCCCAGCTATCCGCACGCGAACAGCAAGTCGCCCTGATGATTGGTCGTGGGATGAGCAATCGTGAGATTGCGGATGAGTTGGGGCTGACGATCTACACGGTCAAGAGTCACGTAGGCGGTGTCCTTAGAAAACTCGACCTGCGCGATCGACTCCAAATTGCCAACGCACTTCAATAGTCGGTGGATTACTTACTGATACTGCAAGAATGGCTAAGTGACAGGAAGTCGACAACCAACGCTCGCCCATGTCGCGCTCGCCGCTGGTGTTTCAACCTCGACAGCATCGGCATGTTTGCGCGACCGCCCGGGCCCGTCGCAAGCAACTAAAGATCACGTACGTCAAGTTGCTCGTGACATGGGCTACCGCGTCCGAGTAGGCGCATCCTCGTTACGCACTGGGATGCGTCCGACGGCCGCTCTGATCCTCGACCCCATCACAATGGACCGAATGGCTTACGTCGAGTCCTACTATGCGATTTTTCTCAATGCACTAGTAAGGGATGCATCGGCCGAGAATTTGCCGGTAACAATCGTGTCATCGGCCGATGCCGAAGTGTTGAACGGTACGCAAGTCGACGCTGTCTTGTTCATGAATCAGGAATCAATCGTCGATCACCTGTCAACCGTCGGATTCGGTCTTCCGTTGCTGGCAATATCAATGGGCAACAACGACATTGACCTTGACGATCCACGGTTGACAACAGTCCTGCGCCACGATCACGCCGGGATCTGCCGAGCTGCACTAGACCACTTGCAGAGCGAAGGCACCCAACACCCTGCCCTTATTTATGGACGTGAACGGTCTCGGCTGCATGTCAACGAGGATTGCTTTCGCGACTGGGCGCGGGGGGTAGGCGTCGAGTCACGGGTATTCGATGTTGATACGTCGCGCGCGCGTGCCGACGTAGTTGATGAACTGATCGGAATTCTCGCATCCGATATCGACGCGATATACACCGTCCTACTCGACCCATCACTTATCGCTGAAGCAAGCCAACGAGTCAACCGTGTCATCCCCGACGATGTACTGCTGGTTAGCCAGACAGAACAGCCCTACGTGCCGCTGTGGGACGTTGAGTTGAGTACGGTTTCATTCCATCCTGAGGATTCCGCTCGGATCGCGGTGCGCGCTATCAAATCAGCGATTGCTGGCCAATCACCCAGGATCGTGGATATGCGAGAGTCCTTTTACCCGGGCACATCGAGCACCCGCCCGATCAAACGTCCCTAGGGCGACTTTCCGCTGTTAAGGGCGGTCAGTAAATCCCCCTTCATGGAGTCGCCAGTTGACTCCCAAAACATTGTGCCTCGCAGATTCTTGGACGACGCGTACTGCGACTTGGCAGCGATGGATTGCGGATCGTCATAGCTAGTCCATGTCCCTGCGCCAGCGTTGTAGAGAACTGGGACTTGTTGAGTGTCAAGCCAGATTCGTTGATTTCCGCCGACACCAACGGTTGGCGCGATAGCTCCGTAATCAATGAACGCGTTCGGGCTATTGGCATCCGTCGGTCCAGAGAAGTTGGCGTACAGCCCGTTGGGTGCGCCAGGTGCTACGCCGGTGTATGTCCGACCATAGAAAGGAACTCCGAGCACAATCTTGTTCGGGTCAACGCCAGCAGCAAGATAGGCCGACACCGATTCATCAACACTGAAACCCGGTGTCGCTTTGGGATCTGATTTGTCGGGATATAACGGCGCATTGAGATTGGTGCGATGGTCACCGAAGGTCTGGCCGTAGTAGTCGTAAGCCATCACCTCCAGCCAATCCACCGAGTCGGCAATGGATTTACCACCGCTGGCTGGAATCTTTCCCGGGTCTGCGGGCGCCGCGATAGTCAAAGGAGCACCGCCGAGTTTGGCCCTGAATTTGGAAAGTAGCGTCAAATAGTTCTGAGTGTCCGCAGCTGTCGGGAATTCCCAGTCAAGCGTGATGCCGTCGAAGCCGTATTGATTAGCCAACGCAACGCATGACTGAACAAAGTTGTCCATGCTGGCTTCGTCTTTCGTTATTTGACCCCATGGAACATCACCCTTCTGGGGTGCTGAGGTGCTTCCATCGACAGTCTGTTGGTAACCACCTATTACTAACTTTGTTTTGATATTCGGATTGACACTTCGACCGTACCTATTGATGACGTTATATCCGCCCTGGTAAGGCTGATAGCCGTTGGCAAGATACGGCTTCTTGAGGTCGCCGTAAGGATCACTTGGTACACACTGGCCGGTCTTTCCAGCGTAGTCAGCGAATGGGCCGGTATTGAAGAAGTCTGAACCGTTATGGATATATGCGAAACCGTAGTTGACGTCTGTCAACGCCGAAAACGGTATCGAAGTGGGTTGGCCATTTGCGTAAAACTGAGGTGCGGCGTGGTACGGGCTGTAGTTGGCGTAATAACCGACAGTCCGTTTGCCATCTGGTGGGGCAGGAATATTGCTCGGCAACTGAGCGAGGCCGCAGTCACTCGTCGGCGGATTGGCCGAGCTGTCCCCTGCAACACACGATGCACCCAGACTCGAATCGAAGATGACGTCATTCGTTATGTGATTTGAGACAGCCGGGACCGCTGGAGCGCCTTTGACATCACCGGGCCACGGTGTACCAATTCCGGCGAAATAGCGGTAGTTCGGCGACTGGGTTGGTTTCCAGCCCGGCGCGTTGAGGTTGTAGTACTCGCTTGCCACACCGGGCGTCCAAACATTCTTACCCAAATTCAGCGAAACGCGGGTTGGTGAGTCCTCAATGCCAGTTGCGCATGCGACGGAGAAGCCGTTCTTGAGCCAGTTGCCGAACCCGCCGCACGCGTCACCTTTGATCGCATTCCATTGGTCAGTGGACAGAGCGTTGTAAATGCTTACTTTGTCGCCGTAGCCTGCGCCGTCAAAGAAATTGGTGACCTCGGGAATCCAGTCCTTGTCCTTGTCCGTGGTGTCGTAATTGAAACTGAACGACACATATTGGTCGTAAGCACTTTTGGTTGCATCTGCGGTAAGCATTGTCCCTTGCTGACCGGTCAGAACCTTGACGTCGCACTGAATTCGGGTATCGCCGCCCTGACCCTGGTTCGGGTCCCAGCGAGCCGTCACTGTGCCATCTTTCGTCGCAGGAGTAAGTCCAGCAAAATGCCCGTGACTGCACGCAGACTGAATCTTGGGTTCGATCGTCGAACCGTCGACTCCGGTCGGCGAGTCAATCTCGAGTGTCAGGGACTCGCTTTGAACGCTCTCCAAATCCTTGACGATGTTCCACGTCTGGTACGCCACCATTGCAACGTCACCGACGGTACTTGCGTATGAAAGAGCGTCCGCTGCAATACCCCACCCCACCGGTTCTGCGACTTTCATGAAGCCGTCCATGCCGGTGA
>JAHEXM010000153.1 GCA_023252115.1 Micrococcales bacterium
ATGTTGAGGATGAAGTACCGACAGCCATACCGCTGACAGAACCAGCTGACGGAACGCCACCAGTTGTTGTTACCGAAGCTTCATTGTCGATAACGATCGACTCACTGGCATCGGGAACCGGGCCAATTGCCGTGGATGCTGAACGGGCAGGTGGCTACCGCTACACCCAAGGCGCTTTCCTGCTGCAGTTTCGTCGCGCCGGATCGGGCACGCACTTGATTGACCCCGTGCCGTTGTCGGATTTGTCGGCACTCAACGACGCATTGGTCGGCACTGAGTGGGTTTTGCACGCTGCACCACAAGACTTGCCATGTCTGGCTGAATTGAACTTGCTTCCGTCGCAGCTGTTTGACACCGAAGTTGCAGCGCGGTTACTCGGTAAACCACGAGTCGGCCTTGCTGCGCTGGTGGAAAGTGAACTCGGACTGGCCCTGGCGAAAGAGCACTCCGCAGTTGATTGGTCCAAACGCCCACTGCCCGAACCTTGGCTGCGATACGCCGCGCTGGACGTTGAGGTTTTGGTCGAACTTCGCGACATCCTGGAACAAGAGTTGCGAGAGGTCGATCGCTGGGAATGGGCACAAGAGGAGTTCGAATACCTGCGCACGGCTCCAGAAAAGCCGACGCGCCCTGACCGCTGGCGAAAAACATCTGGCATTCATCGACTACTAGCACCGGCTCAACTCGCCCTTGTTCGCGAACTCTGGGTTGAGCGGGATCGGATTGCCCGGACGCGAGACATCGCTCCCGGTCGAACTCTGGCCGACTCCGCAATCGCCGCGGCTGCCACGGCTAACCCCGAGTCCCAAGAGTCGTTGGCGAAGCTTCCGGCGTTCTCAGGACGAGGGGCTAGAAGAAATCTCGATGCGTGGTGGAGCGCTATTAAACGCGCTCGCTCTTTGACCGTCGACCAATTACCGGGTCGAGCAACACCGAGTTCAGGACCACCGCCTCATCGCTCGTGGCCCGATCGCGACCCCGGTGCTGCCGCGCGACTCACGCAGGCTCGCAATGCTCTTGCCGCGATTTCGGCAACCACTGGAATCGCCGCGGAAACCCTGCTGACGCCGGCGACGGTGCGTGCGTTGTGTTGGACTCCGCCCGAGGATTTGTCGGCTTCGTCGGTCGCCGAAGCGCTAACCGAACTCGGTGCCCGGCGGTGGCAAATTGCGATCTGCGCCCGGGCGTTCTCGGAGGCATTTATCGAACTTCGTGACAAACCGCCAGCATCCAGTGACGGTGATGAACAAAACGCTGAGCTTGAAGAAACGTCCACCCCGACCGTGACAAGTTAGGTAAGCCTAAGTAACATTCTGCCGTGCTCGCAAATTTCTTGATCGGCCTACGCGAAGGCCTTGAAGCCTCGCTCATCGTCGGCATTCTGGTTGCCTACCTGGTCAAGTCGGGAAATCGGCAGCGCTTGCCCCTGATGTGGGCCGGAGTCGCGGTCGCCATCGTGATTTCACTCGGATTCGGAGCCCTACTCAGCTTCACATCAGCCAACATGTCCTTCCGCGCACAGGAAGCCTTCGGCGGATTCTTGTCGATCTTGGCAGTGTGTTTCGTCACCTGGATGGTCTTTTGGATGAAGTCCGCAGCACGCGGACTCAAAGGTGAACTGCAAGGAAAACTCGACAAAGCCATCGCGATTGGCGGCTACGGCATCGTGTTTGCCGCTTTCATTGCAGTTGTCCGCGAAGGCCTCGAGACTGCGCTGTTTATTTGGGCAGCAGTCAATGCCACTGGACAGACTGTCGGCCCGCTAATCGGTGCAGCGCTGGGAATTGCCGTTGCAGTTCTGCTCGGGTACTTGATCTATCGCGGCGCCGTGAAACTCAACATGGCGCAATTCTTCAAGATCACCGGAGTATTGCTGATCATCGTGGCTGCAGGCGTTCTTGCCTATGGATTCCACGATCTTCAGGAAGCCGGTGTACTCCCTGGTCTGAATTCGGCACTCTTCGATGTCAGCAGCATTGTTCCGCCATCGAGCTGGTACGGAACGCTGCTGAAGGGAGTGTTCAATTTCTCGCCACGTACGACGTGGCTCGAGGCGATCGTCTGGGTGGGCTACCTTGTCCCAGTCATGGCGCTCTATCTGCGACCGGCGAAAACTATTACGCCGGCGCCAAGAGTGCCCGCCGCCACCACAACCGTGTGAGATCTGATGCGTTCGTTCGCGCTAGCCGTCGGTTTGACGGGGACATGCACCCTGCTTATTGCCGGTTGCAGCTCCGACCAAGGTGGTTCAGGCACGACCCCGACCCCTACGCCCACACCAACAACTGCCAGCGTCGTGCACGTTGATGCTGGCTCGCGGATCTGCACAACTGACAAAACCTCTGTGCCTTTTGGCCAAGTAACGGTGATTGCAACTTCGGTTGGCAAGAAAGATGTCTCGGTGACGGTGTTTGGCCCAAAGGCTGGCCAATGGACCAAGGCAATTGGTGTTATTCCGTTGCTTCAGCCAAATCAGACGAAATCGATGACGATCAACCTGCCTCTGGGCGCCTACGAAGTTGCTTGCCAAACAGCACGCGATGACGCCCGTGCGCGCATCACTGCGGTCTAGTTCACGTCCCACCGCGAAGCAGCGCTTTGCGCCTGACGGCGTTGCGCGCGAATGGAACCTCCGCCGGTCTGACCCAGGCGAGTTAGTGGCTCGGGAATGGTTCTGGTCATTCTGCGAAACCGATTAACCAGTGAGTTAGGGATTCAGGCGTCGTGGGAGGGGTATCCCTGCGGTGTCCAATAATTAGAATCCAGAGAGCAGGCCAATGAAAACGAAACGAATGATTTTCCAGGTTGTCGGCGTTGCAGCCGCGGCGACCGTCATGGGTGGCGTTGTAGGTCCGATAGGAACAGCAGCAGCGGCACAGGCACCTTCTCCGGCTGCTGCAGTAGCTCGAGCCCATGATGTGGGCGAACCGTCACAGGAGGTCCCGAACACCAAAGATCTCCGGGTCAATATTCGCAATATGTCTCACGAAAGTGGTACTCCAAAAGACCTCATAGTTTACAGAGATGACTACGCCGCGGAATACAAACATTGGGTCACGATCCGCCCAGGAGAATACGGCGAGATCAATCGGACTACCACTACTCGCCTGCAGTTGTACTTCGGCGCAGACGCACTAGCTAAGCAACAGTTCACGCAGATTAACGCCTACAACGATTTCTTCCTTTATCCGAGGGTTGAGATCAACAGTGAAATGCACGATTTCAATGAAAATGAATGGTGGCGAAAGAGTCACAGCCCCGGACCTGAAAAGTGGGTCGACTACCTGGTGAAGCGCCACATCGACACCGAATTCAAGGAGTTCGCGATCGAAGCGGCTCCGCGGTACTAGACCGCGGACTTTTGACACCAATTAGCTTGAGCCCGGGTAGACAACACCAAACGGGCTGGGGCTGGGTTCGGGTTGAACCGCCGAACAGGGAGCAGTAATGAACCGGTGGCGACCGGTTCATTACTCGCGAGTAACATGACTTCAGGCGCACAAATTGCCCCGTCCCTACGTTCAGCCAGGAGGCACTGATGCCGCAGGCCGGAAGATCAGTCGTGTTTGTTGATGGTGTTCGGACACCTTTTGGTAAGGCAGGCCCCAAGGGCATGTATGCCGAGACACGTGCCGACGACATGGTGGTCAAGACGATTCGCGAACTAATGCGTCGTAATCCCAACCTGCCGCCCGAGCGCGTTGATGAAATCGCTGTTGCGGCGACGACACAGATCGGCGATCAAGGTATGACCCTTGGCCGCACCGCAGTGATTCTTGCTGGTCTGCCCGAGTCTGTTCCTGGCTATTCGATCGACCGCATGTGTGCGGGTGCGATGACTGCGACGACCACCCTTGCTGGCGGAATTGGTATCGGTGCCTACGACGTTGCGATCGCGGCCGGCGTTGAGCACATGGGCCGTCACCCGATGGGTGAAGGCGTTGACCCAAACCCGCGCTTTGTCTCCGAACGCCTGGTCGACATGGATGCCTTGTCGATGGGCAACACGGCCGAGAACATTCATGATCGCTTTCCTCAGTTGACTAAAGAGCGTGCCGACGCATTCGCCTTGGCTTCGCAGAACAAGACCGCAAAGGCATACGCGGACGGCAAGATTCAGCGCGACTTAGTGCCGATTGCGATTCGCACGGGCGAACTTGGCTGGGGTTTGGCAACCCAGGATGAACCGCCGCGACCCGGCACCACGATTGAAGACTTGGCAGCACTCAAGACGCCATTTCGCCCACACGGTCGTGTTACGGCTGGCAATGCCGCCGGTCTGAATGACGGCGCAACGGCTGGACTGCTGGCCGCTGAAGAAGTTGCCGATGAACTTGGTCTGACGAAGAAGCTGCGCCTCGTCTCGTATGCGTTCGTTGGTGTTGACCCGGCCATCATGGGAATCGGGCCAGTCCCGGCGACCGAGAAAGCATTGGCCAAAGCCGGTTTGACGATCGACGACATTGGCTTGTTTGAACTCAATGAAGCGTTTGCTGTTCAGGTGCTTGCGCTTCTCGATCATTACGGGATTGCTGACGATGATCCGCGCGTCAATCCAATGGGCGGAGCAATTGCCGTTGGTCATCCACTGGCTTCATCGGCCATCCGCCTGATGACCTACTTGGCCCGCGACTTCGAAGATCACCCCGAGGTGCGCTACGGACTCACCAGCATGTGCGTTGGCTTGGGTCAGGGCGCGAGTGTCATCTGGGAAAACCCCCACTACGACGGAAAGTAAGAGGCGACTCACATGGCAAACGTTCAGACTGCCCCCAAAGAAGAAGAGCTCGTCACCAACGCGATTGTTCGCTACGCCGAACTTCCGCTCGGGGCGGGTACCGCAGCGATCATCACGTTGGACAACGAGCAAGACCACACCAAGCCAAACACGTTCGGCCCGCTTGGAATGGCGGCGCTCAATACGGCGCTTGACGAAGTGGCGGCTCGCAAAGACCTTGCTGCCGTTTGCTTGACCGGAAAGCCGTTCATCTTCTCGGTTGGTGCCGACCTTAATGGCGTTCCGCTGGCAACCAAGCGTGAACAGCCTCTTGAGTTGGGTCGCCTTGGGCACGCGGTGTTCAAGCGGTTTAGCGAACTTGGCGTTCCGACGTTTGCGTTCGTCAACGGTGCGGCCATGGGTGGCGGCGTCGAAGCTTCCTTGGCTTGCCAGTATCGGACGATTGCCGCTGACGTTCCCGCCTACGCGCTGCCCGAATGTTTTTTGGGTCTCGTTCCCGGGTGGGGCGGCACTTACGCGTTGCCCAATCTGATCGGTGCCGCTGACGCCATCAAAGTCATCATCGAAAACCCGCTTAACCAGAACAAGATGCTCAAGGCCAAGCAGGTCTTTGATTTGGGTATCGCGGATGCCATTTTTGATGCAGCCGATTTCCTGGAGCAGTCACTCCTCTGG
>JAHEXM010000154.1 GCA_023252115.1 Micrococcales bacterium
TTGCGAGGTGCCGAAAGTTTCTGGGTAACCGGTCCCCAGTATCTCTCGCCGCTGGACCTTGCCTTGGGATTCGGCGTCGCGATGCTTGCTCGTTCACCTCGGCGCGTCTGGCCCTTCATGTTGGCCGTCGCCTTGATCGTCGAAGTTGTCTCTGGCTACCTGTGTCACTATTCCGGAACTCTGACCTGGGCCTGGGCTGCTGTAGCCGTCGTCTCGATGTTGGCAATGGCTTCGCTGTTGTGGGGATTTGGCGTCCGTCGCTTAGCTCGCTGGGAACATCTCGCAATCTTGGCTGCAGTCGCGGCGGGGGTTGCGGTCTTGAGTGCGACGGTGATGATCAGTACCGACTTGTTTGTTGGCTTCCACGCAGTCGGAGCGGTTTGGCGTACCGCATGGGTTGCCCAAACGGCCGGCGTCGTCCTGCTTGCACCGGCAATTTTGGCTGCCAGGCTGCCAGGGCGGCGATTGAGTCTGAGCCGGATTATCGAATTCTCGATCGTATTCATTATTGGTATCGCACTAGTCGTTCGGGTTTTTGGTTCGCACTACAGCACTCTGCTTGGCGCTTGGGGTGCTCAGTACTTGATTGTGCCGCTGCTGTTGTGGATTGCCGTTCGATTCGGCTTGGCAATTGTTGCCACAACTCTGACGATCCTCAACGTGGTCAGCATCGCTGCAACGATTCACGGGCTCGGCCCATTTGCCGCGCTGGGATCGACATCGGGATCATTGCTGACATTGCAAGTGTCGATGGTATTGGTTGCCATTGCGGTCTACGCAGTTGCCATCAACGAGGAACAGCGACGATCGAGCGAGTATCGACTACTTGCCGCTCACACGGTGGTTGATTCGTTGCTCGACAACAGCGACGCAATGATTTCGGTCAAGGAATACGGCGGAGAGAGCGATGGTGTTTACACGCTCGCCAATCCTCGCTTTGCAGCGTCGCTTGGCTTGCCTGTTGGGCAGGTTGTTGGTCGCACCGACGTCGAACTGTTTTCGTCCGAGGACGCTGGACGGGCAATTACCGAAGACCTCGACGTACTTGCCGCTCGACGGTCAAAAGTCTTCATGACCCGAAGCCCCAACACCTCAACCCGTGGCGAAGGCAACAGTCAAATCTTGTTGGTGACCAAGTTTCCGCTCGCCGATGCAGATGGTCACCTTCGCGCCGTCGGATCAATTGCTTTGGACATTACCGATCACCGTCGGCGCGAGCGGTTGATGCGGCTGACGTTTGATCAGTCCCCGATTCCGATGGCGCGATTGGCATGGCGTGATGGGCATGCAGGCCAGATCTTGGATGCGAACCGATCGCTTGGCGAGATGGTTGGCGTGCCGGTATCGCATCTGATCGGATCGAACCTTGATCGCTTTACCCACCCAGAGGAACGTGGCATTGCCATCGTTCCCACTGAGGGGCAGCACGGTTCGCCGCGCCGTCGAAAGGCGCGGCTATCTGCGCCGGACGGATCCGAGCTGTGGGTTGCGGTTACTGCGAACGTCGTCGAACCCGATCGCGCTGATGACGCACTTGATGACGCGTTCGCGCTGGTGATCCTCGAAGACATTACCGCGCAACATGTAGCAGAGATGACGTTGAAGCAGCAGGCCCTGCACGATGCATTGACCGGCGTACTCAATCGGTACGCATTGCTGGACCGTCTCGAAAGCGCACTCAAGCGGCTTTACCGGACTCCGTCGTTTGTGGCCGTGTTGTTCTGCGACCTGGACGGCTTCAAGCACCTCAACGACACGTTGGGACACCGAGCCGGCGACCAAATGTTGATTTCGGTTTCCGAACGCCTACGAGCAGTAATGCGTCCGCATGACACTGTTGCGCGCCTTGGTGGTGATGAGTTCGTGATGGTGTGCGAGGACTTGACCTCACCTGGTGAAGCTCGCATGATCGGCGACCGGATCCGCGAAGCCATGCGCGCGCCGTTCCGGATCGACAACCGCGAGTACGGCGTTTCCATAAGCGTGGGCATTGCGACGACTACTGATCCCGCGACCCAGGCTGAAGACTTGCTTCGCCGCGCGGACTTGGCGATGTACAAAGCGAAAGACAACGGACGAAACCGCGTCGAGTATTACGTCGAGGAACTCGAGACGCGGGTCGTTGCGCAGGTGGAAGCGACTGAGATGTTGCGCCGCGCTATTGCTGAAGATCGTATGAAGGCGTTTTATCAGCCGATTGTTTCGATGACCACGGGTGAAGTCGTTGGCGTCGAGGCTCTTGCGCGACTCGTCGACGATGCAGGCGAGATGCGTACACCTGAACACTTCATTGGCGTCGCCGAAAGCAGCGGGTTAGTGGTGCCGATGGGCGAGGCGGTGTTGGACATCGCGCTTGACCAGTTGGCGATTTGGCGCGAATCGGGAATTTCGCTTCAGCTCAACGTCAATGTGTCGCCGAGGCAGTTGGCACGGGCAAGTTTTGCTCCGGCAGTATTTGAGCGCCTGATGTCTCGCGGACTTGCACCGGACTTGCTGTGCCTGGAGGTCACCGAAGGTGCGGTCGTCGATGCAACCGGGCCCACGCTGATTACTCTGCGGCGGTTGCGGTCGTATGGCGTGCATGTCGGGATTGATGACTTTGGTACGGGTTACTCGAGCCTGACCACGTTGAAGTATTTGCCCGCAGACGTACTCAAAGTTGACCGTAGTTTCGTTGAGGGTCTTGGTCGCGATCCGCAAGACGCGGCGATTGTTGGTGCGGTGATCAGGGTTGCCCATGACTTGGGTCGTGTCGTTGTGGCCGAAGGAGTAGAGACCGAGATTCAAGCTGACGTTTTGCGGTCAATGGGATGCGATCAGGTTCAGGGTTTCCGATATGGGCGTCCGGTTCCCGCGGATGAGGTCCAAGCAATGCTCGATCGCCTCGCGCAATAGGCCCTGCGTCGGGCTCAAGTTGCCCGTTTTAGCCGGATTTGATCTTAGGCCGTTGGAGTTACGGCAATACCGTTATATCGAGGCGCAATCTAGCGTGGATCTACCTGTTTTTCCGGCTAGGTGACGGGACGGTTTGTGATGCGCGCAAAACGTGGTGTTCGCGCGACCGTTTGGTCACGCGCACGCCGTTTTGCGCTCGTTCCGATACTCGCGTTGCTCGGTGCCGGGTTGGCGCTGGTTGGCCCCATTGGAACACCTGCCCATGCTGCGACGCCGGATAGCTGCTTCACGGTCACGATCTCGACAATCTCTGGTTACGACAACTCCTGCACCAAGAATGTAGAAATTCCATCGGTGATCAGTGGAACCACAATCACTCAGATCGGGAGTAGCGCATTCCTGGCCAAGGGCATCGTGAGCGTGGTCATTCCCAATACCGTGACCTCGATTGGATCTAACGCGTTCCAGCAAGATCCTTCCAACGTGGGTAACGCAAATGCAACATTGACCAGCGTGACTCTCGGGTCGGGCGTCACCACTATCGGCAACAGTGCTTTCGATAACAACTTATTGACGTCTGTGACCATTCCCAACAGCGTCACTTCAATCGGCAGCCAAGCATTCAAGAGCGAGGGACCCTTGCCGTTCGTTCAGGGCGCTGGCCAAACGCTGACCAATCTCACCTTTCAGCCTGGTGGTGCTGCTCCACTAACGATCGGGCAGGAGGCTTTCCGCAACTCGGCCCTAGCAACACTCGATATCCCAGACCGAGTCACCACGATTAGCGATCAAGCGTTTTACGACTGCACGCTGCTACGGACGCTTCGAATCGGGTCGGGAGTGACGAGTATCGGCGCCAAAGCGTTTCAGACCAACTCCACAGCGAGCAATCCATCAAGTACTGGCAATCTCACTAAAGCGATCTTTAAGGGAAACAAGCCGTTCTTTGGTGTCCTGTCGACCGGAGTGCCGGCGAGTACCAACCCGTTTAACGCTACTGGTACCAGCAACTGGTACTGGGTCAATGGCGCGACCGGTTGGGCGTCCAATTCGATTACCAACCACACGATGTCCGCGGTCGATCCGCCAACGGTCACCTCGTTTAGCCCGACATCGGGCGATATTGCCGGTGGCACTGACGTCACCATTAACGGCACCTACTTCGTGCCAAGCTCAACGGTCACAGTTGGTGGTGTGGCCTGTCCGGTACAGACGTTCACCAACTCGACATTGCTGACTTGCCGCACTGGTTCAACCGCGACTGCAGGCAGTGGTTTGGCGGTGGAAGTGACTAACCCGATTCCGCAAGTGGCTACCAAAACCGGCTTCAGCTACTTCAGTGGTCAGTCGGCCGCTATCGGAACAACCACAGTCACCGGCGTTAACGAACTCACGGTGAATTGGACCAACCCCGACAACTCTGTTGATGGATTCAGCGTGGAGAAGTCCGCAGACGGGGGTAGCACGTGGAACACGATCTCGAGTGGCAATGGCACATGCGGAGATTTGGCAACCAGTTCCTCCGCCAGAACCTCGTGCACTGCCACAAGTTTGACCGCCAACACGAACTACGTATTTCGTGTCACGTCGAGCTACAGCGGAACTCCCGCTGCAGCGTCTGGCGTATCTGCTTCGGTAACTACAGCCGACGTGCCGGATGTGCCTACGATCGGCACAACAACGGGAACCGGCAATGTGGAACTCACAGTCAATTGGACCAACGGGTCATCCCATAACAGCCCGATAACTGGATACACGGTCGAATACGTGACTGGGGGCACAAATCCGGTCGCTGGCGCTTGTGCCTCGCTGAGTGGATCAGCCACTTCGTGCGCTGTCACCGGGCTTACGGCTGCCACTAACTACCAGTTCCAAGTCAGAGCGACCAACGCCGCGGGATCTTCCGGCTATTCTTCGCCCTCAATCGGCGTCTTCGCCGCAAATGCACCAGCTCAGGCAACCATTACCTCAGTCAGTGATTCATGTGGCTTCACCTCAGTTGCCTTCACAGGTGGATCGGGAGCAAACAACTTTCAATACAGCACTGACGCCGGAACGACGTGGTCAACGCGTGGGGATTCCGGCGGCAGTACGTCGCCGCTGAAAATCACGGGACTGTCAAACAATGGCTCGACTGCGTTGACGACAGGGACTATTTATCCCATCCAAATCCGTCCCATCAGCAGCACCACCATTGGGCCTGCCAGTTCAACTGCGAATGGCATGTCACGAACGTCGGCTCTATCGGCCCAATCAGCCTTCTACAGCATCCCCACAGGGGTATCCAACGTCAAGATTGTTGCTAGCGGTGGTGGCGGTGGTGGCGGTGGTGCCCTTGCCGGCCCGTCAGTTACCGGCGGGGTTGGGGGGGTTGGCGGCAAAGTCACCACGACCCAGCCTGTGACTGCTGGCCACACATTGGATATCAAGATCGGTGGCGGGGGTTGTGGCGGGGGCACGTTCACTGGCGGGAGCAGTAACGGCGGCGTC
>JAHEXM010000155.1:0-1412 GCA_023252115.1 Micrococcales bacterium
GTCTCGGTCTATCTAGATGACTTCGGCACTGGCTGGGCGTCGTTGCACTACCTGAGGTCACTGCCCATCTCTGGCGTGAAACTTGCACAGGAGTTTGTGACAGAGCTACCCCAAGACCAAGACATCGGACTCGTTCGCGCGGTTCGCGAGCTGAGCAACACCATGCAGTTGGAGGAAGTGGTTGCCGAGGGCATCGAGAACGAGGACCAACGCCAGGCACTCATACAACTCGGGTATCGCCTCGCTCAGGGATATCTGATGGCGCACCCGATGTCCTGCACGGAACTAATGCACTGGCTCGAAGGACGGAAATCCGCACCGTGGAATGTGGCCCCGCCACCACCCAATCAACGGGGTGACGAACCTGCTCCTGGGTCGTCAGTGCCGCCATTGGACGCGGTCGCATCTGAACCTGGGGCTACTGGCTGACGGACCGGGATCGTGTCGACCCGCCGGACACCGGCTGGTTCAGCATTTTCATCGAATTTGACTCGCCCCAACTGCTTGCGAAGCGAGAAGAAGATCAACACACAAGCGAGTCCCAGTACCACAAAGGAGATGAGACCGAGGATTCCGGGCGACACCTTCGCTGGGTCAATGGGAGGCGCCGAAGGCGTCGGACCGGGGGTCTGCGCCCCAATCAGTCCGGCGGCGATTTGGAACACATTTGCTAGCACGTCGGCAATCACACCACGCCGAATGAGATGTGGGTGACAATGGGGGCACTATGTCCACCATCCAGCTTCGCGACCTGCCGCCTGACCTCCAAGATCGGTATGGTTACCGACGTACCCCTGCTCTGGTCATCGTGATCGTTGCCATCGTGGTTTTGGTTCTCAGTGGCTTGGCCATTCTGCTGGCGACCCGAATCGCCAACCCCGATGTGACCTACAAATTGCTCGCCTGGCAAGCGGTGTCTGACGACCACACCGACGTCACATTTGAGGTTAGTCGCTCCGACAAAGACAGCACCCAGTGTGTTTTGCGGGTTCAGGATCGCTCACATCAAGACCTCGGGTACGCGATCGTGACCATTCCCGCCGGGACTTCCTACGAGAAACAGACATACAGTGTTGGCACCCGCGCACGCGGCTTCAGTGCTGACGTGATTGCTTGCGCCGCCAACGGCCCACCCACAAATGCTCCAAGCCCCGACTTTCCACCCGGAACATCAAACCCAACTCAACCCTGGAGGCCGTCATGACAGAGACGACCGAGACGTGGCTGACCGAAGAAGCCCACCAACACCTGGTCGACGAATTGAAGGAGCGTTCTGAGGATCGCCGAGCCGACATCGTTAAGAAGATTGAGGCTGCCCGCGAAGAGGGCGACCTGAAAGAAAACGGCGGCTACCACGCGGCAAAAGAAGAGCAAGGAAAGAACGAAGCGCGCATTCGTCAACTCAAATACTT
>JAHEXM010000155.1:1422-5354 GCA_023252115.1 Micrococcales bacterium
GCAAAGCAACCCACGGGACCGTGGTGACGGTGAAATTCCCTGACGGCGACACTGAAACTTTCTTGTTGGGATCACGTGAAGAAGCAATTCACGCCTCCATCGATGTGTACTCACCCACGTCGCCGCTCGGCGGTGCGGTGCTCGGCTCGTCGGCTGGAGACTCTGTCAGTTTTGAACTTCCCAACGGTCGTTCAATTTCAGTCGAAGTCACCCAGGTCGAGCTGTATACGCCTTAAGCGTTGTTGCGCCGATGCAATGTCATCGGTATTCCACCTTTGGGACGCAGCGTCACAGCTGGCATCAATTCAACAACCGTCCCTGGCACAAGATGGGCCTCCCAGCGTTGAGCCAGCGTTGCCAAAGCAAGTACCCCTTCTGTCCAGGCGAATTGATCACCGATGCACCTGCGATTGCCGAAACCAAATGGAAACCACGCGCCGCGTGGTTGCCCTGGCGCTGATTCATCGAAATGCCCCTCGGCATTGATCCACCGTTGAGGTTTGAACGACGAGGCCGAATCCCAGAATCGTGGATCACGGTGCATCGCATACTGCGAGGCCAGCAGGATCGATCCGCGCGGCAACGTCCAATTGTCGACGCGCATCTCGCTCATTGCTCGCCGTCCCAGAATCCAAGCGGGTGGATACAACCGCATCGATTCCGCAATCACTGCATAGGTGAAAGGCAGAGCCGCAATGTCGGCAAACTCTGGGTTTCGCCCGTTCAGTACTGAATCAAGTTCGTTGTGTAGCTGTCGCGCTGCCTCGGGATTCCGGTCGAGTAGATACCACGTCCATGTCAAGGTCATGGCGGTTGTTTCATGTCCGGCCAAAACCAGCGTCATTGCCTCATCACGTAGTTGCGCGTCATCCATGCCGTGACCATCTTCTTGAGCGGCAATCATCATGCTCAATAAGTCGCCGTTGTCTGGTGCCTCGCGGTGTTCGGTGATGAGCCGCTGAACCATCGCGTCAAGGCGCTCCGCGTTTTCGGCCAGGTGCCGGTTCGATGCAAGCGGCAGCCGCGCCAGGATCGCGGCTCCCGGCAAGAGCTGGCGCTGAAAGCCACCAAGGACCTGAGTGAGCGCGTCGCCGATTTCTCGTGCATCGCCGGTCAGATCAGAACCGAAAAGCGCTCGACCAACGATTGCCAGAGTCAAAGCCGACATGTCAGTGGCGATGTCTACCTGCATTCCGTCAGTCCATAGTTCTTCGTGTTCGACCGAACAACGGACCATCTCTTGCGCATAGTGCTCAATACGTTGCTTGTGAAACGCTGGTTGAATCATCCGTCGTTGACGCAGGTGCACTTCGCCTTCGCTGGTCAGTAGCCCATCGCCCAGCACTGACTTAGCCACTTGCAAACCCCGGCCTTTGATCGTGTCCCGGCCGCGTGTTTGAAGTAGGTCCATGATGACTTCAGGGTCGGTCAAAACGTAGGCATGTTCCGAGCGCAATCGCATATATGCGATGCGCGGATAGTCACGCGGGATTTCGGCCATTGCTGCAGCCATCGTGCGGCGCCCAGTAATCGTGTTAAAAGCAAGAGCTCGCCCGCTCGGACCCGGGGGGCGCGGAATGCCACGCGGCTGTTTGACACGTGCTTCCTTGACCGCGCGGATCGCCATGCGAGTGCGGAACTCCTGGTCGTACGGCTGTCCGTCACGCATTGGCAGTTGATCGTTGCGCGCGCTGTTTGCAGCTGAGCTCGTCGCCACTACTCGTCCCGTGGATTCCAGTAGTTGGAGCTCTTAATGATTAGCGATGCCGCGCCGACAATGCCAGCAGTCTGATCCAGTTCCGCTGGCACGATTCGCAGCCGCTTTTGGAATTTGAGTCCGGCGTGGTAGGCGAACGCACGACGCATTGGTGCCATGAGTAGCGGCCCGCTTTGGACCAGGCCGCCGCCAATAACTGCGATATCCAGATCCAAAAGCGCAGTGACCGAAGCAAGCGCTATTCCGACCGCCTCGCCTGAGCGCGCAAATGCCGCAATCGCGATTTCGTCTCCGTCTCTCGCGTCGCTTGCCAAGGTTTTGGCGTCGGCCGAAGCCTCTTTTGAGTGCGGCGTCCACCCTTGCTCGACTGCCCATCCCGCAGTCGAAGGTCCCCGCGCAATCGCTTCGAGACATCCTCGACCGCCGCAGTGACACGACGGCCCTGTCGGATCGACCACGACATGGCCGATGTGTCCCGCATTGCCGAGGCCACCATCAACGAGCTGATTGCCGATGATGAAACCGCCACCGACTCCAGTCGACACCACCATGCCGAGAGCGTGATCAAGTCCCCGAGCCGCGCCGATCCAATGTTCCGCAGCGGCCATCGTGATCGCGTCGTTGTGAACACGGACGGGAATCTTGGGGAAGTGTTCCTTCAATCGCCGCTGCAGCGGGAACCCACGCCATGCAGTGATGTTGAGCGGCGAAACCACCCCATCGGGCCACACCATCGGCCCTGCACACCCAACCCCGATTCCCTTTATCTTGGGGTTGCCTGATGCGGCCAAAGCCTTTTCGCAGACTTTGACGACTACTTCCCACATCCGGTCCGACGTTCCCCGCGCAGGAGTAGGGCTGCGATGCATTCTGCCGAGTAACGAACCGTCGCGGGTAACGAGTCCTGCTGCGATCTTTGTTCCGCCGATGTCAAGACCAAGGACGCAGTCTTTGGGACCCAGCTTGACGTGCGCTCGCTCCTCGATGACATTTGATTTGCTCACAACACTCATCCTGCCGCGCCACCAACTGTCATCGCGTGGGGAGAACCCTCATTTGGCCCGTCACCGATCGCACAAACTCGGACGAAATGTCCCTTAAACCGTGTCGGTAACGGTCTTTTCGTCCGCCTTTGCGATGCGGGTTTCAGGCATGACGAACGCATAGAAAGCTGCCAGAAGGCTGACCGCAACGCCCGACAAGAAAGCCCAATGAAAGCCGAGGTGATCAGCGAGCAGACCGGCGATGAGTGGACCGGCGATGGCACCAACGTCGGAGATCATCTGGAAGGTGGCTACGAGAGTTCCTTCGCGACGTCCGCCGCCGATGTCGCCAACGATTGCTGCCGGAGCCGATCCAAGGAATGCGGTGCCGATTCCCAGAATTGCCATTGCGGCCAGGTACAACCACAGGTTGGTGTCAACGACCAGCAAGGTCATGCCCACGACGACGGCCAGTGTTCCGATGATCATCGCTGGCCGACGCCCACGTTGATCGGCCAGACGCCCACCGGGCAACAGAGTGACAGCTTGAAAGACTGCGGAAATCAAGAACCCAAGTCCGGCAAATCCAGGACCTCGTTGCAGATACTCCACTACAAATAACGGAATGAGCGACGTCCGCAAACCGAACGCGGTGAACCCATTCGACAAGTTTGCAACGCACGCTGCGACATACGCCCGATTGCGCAAAGCGGTAATGAGCCGGATGGGTTCGGGCGCTGGTTGCTCAGCTGTCGCATCCTCTGACGACGTTGCGTCACGTTCAGATTTGAGTGGCACTGGCGTGGAATTGGGGTGCGGGCGCAAGAACACCAATGCGACGACTGTTGCTAGTGCCAACGTTGCGGCGTAAACAAAGAACGGCGCACGAATCGACCAACCGACAACAATGCCACCCAAAGCCGGACCGGTCACACCACCAAAAAGAAAACCCGCTTGAAAGGCACCGGCTGCGCGCCCTCGTTGATCCGGCCCCGCCGTCCGCAAAAGCAACGCAAGCGCAGAAACAGTGAACATCGCCGATCCGACCCCGCCAAGTCCACGCAGCACCAACAGCTGGTCGTAACTGCCAGCAAATCCGGCGACCAAAGATGATGCAGCAACGATGGTCAATCCTGTGGCCAGCACAACGCGCTCACCCATCCGATTGACGAGCCATCCGGCGCCCGGTGCGGTGATCAAACGCATCAGTGCAAAGACACTGACGACAGCTC
>JAHEXM010000156.1 GCA_023252115.1 Micrococcales bacterium
ACGCAGACTAGAGCCAATGGACTGAATCGCTGGGCAGCAACCCGAAGTCCAACATCACGAGGCCAGGCCAAGGTCGCCAACGCCATCACGCCGCCGATCCACACTGCCGCAGCGACGGCATGCGCAACGCCATTGACCAGGGCCAGAGTGTGATCGCCAAGGCCGGCTGCGTGTCCGGCCAACGCCGGAACGCCAACGCCTACGCACGCAAGAACCAGCCATGCTGTTGCCGACGTGAGTCGCGCCGTGACAAAAGCGCCGACGCCAACGACCACAGCCAGAGCCCCTGAAATCAGCAGCGTTCTAACGTTTTGAATGTCCCACGCGTACGTCGTGATTGTTTCGGGTGACAGAGCCGTGCCGAGCGAGACTCCCAGAATGTCCGAAAGCGTGAACAGCGCTGAAATCAACGACGCAACGCACCAGATGCCTGCGGCGATTGCAGCGCGGACAAGCGCTGTACGACCACGCCGCGAGACCAGACCCTTCTTGGAATCGGGATCCAGGAATGCCGCCAGAAGCAGCCAGCCGACAGTGACAATTCCGGCAACAAAGGTGATCGCGTTTGCGATCGGAAGTCCCCAGCCGACGATCGGTCCGGGGTCACCGAGTCCAACCGGGCTTGCCTTGTAACTTGCGCCCGAAAGGATCATCCCAATGACAACCGCGACAACGGCCACGCCCCCGAGTGCCAGTGCAATTCGAAGACTCGGCGAGGAGCCCGTTACCCCACTGCCAGCAGCAGCTTTCGTTGGACGTGTCTTGGTCTCTGCACTCACGCGTCCGAGCATACGTTCTCTGGCTCCGCGACCACTGCGCCCTTCGGGCCGCGAGACGACATCTCACGAAATGGAAGGCCAATGCGTGCGTGGTGGTCCTGTAACGACGTGGGACGCAGTTAGAATGATTCCTCTGGCAAGTCCATGACGTCAAGCGTCGTGGCTTCTGCCACTGCTCGCTCTGCTGCCAGCAGCGGCAGACGATTCTGAGCAAACCATTTGGCCGTGGTGACCTTGCCTTCGTAGAAGGCCTTGTCACGACCAGTCGCTCCAGCATCAAGTGCAGCGATCGCGACCTCTGCCTGACGCATCAACAGCCAACCGATGACCAAATCACCAAACATCATCAGCAAGCGGGTGGTGTTGAGTCCGGTTCGGTAAAGCTCCCGCGGATCATCCTGGCTCTTCATGAGCCAGCCACCCATGGTTCCGATCGTGCCTTGAACCGACTCAAGAGCCTCGCCCAAAAGTTCACGCTCAGCAGCGAGCTGGTCGCCACCACTGGTGTTCTTGACGGTCTCGGTGACATCCGCAGCAAGCGCGGTGACAGCTTGGAATTGGTCCCGGACCATCTTGCGGAAGAAGAAGTCCATGCCCTGAATCGCTGTTGTGCCTTCGTACAACGTGTCGATCTTTGCGTCCCGCACATATTGCTCGATGGGGTAGTCCTGCAGGAAGCCTGAGCCACCGAATGTTTGCAGTGACTCGGTTCCGAGGACTATCCATGCCCGCTCTGAACCAACACCCTTAACGATCGGCAACAGCAGGTCGTTGAGTTTGTCGGCCATGTCGCCTTCGCCGTGCGCAGCCCCATCGATGATTACCTGGTCCTGCTGCTTGGCGGTGAACGCCACCAGCGCGCGAAGGCCTTCGGCGTATGCCTTTTGCGTCATCAGGCTTCGGCGAACGTCCGGGTGGTGGGTGATCGTGACGCGAGGCGCTGACTTGTCCAGCATCTGTGTCAGGTCAGCACCTTGCACGCGGTCTTTGGCGTACTCGAGCGCGTTGAGGTAGCCGGTCGACAGAGTCGCAATGGCCTTTGTACCGACCATCATGCGTGCGTATTCGATGACCTTGAACATTTGCGCGATGCCGTCATGGATATCGCCGACCAAGTAACCAACTGCAGGCTCGTGCTCGCCAAACGTCAGTTCACACGTCGTCGATGACTTGATACCCATCTTCTTTTCGACGTTCGTGGTGTAAACACCATTGCGCTCACCGATCTCGCCAGTGTTCGTGTCGAAGAGGAACTTCGGAACAACGAACAGACTCAGACCCTTGGTGCCGCCACCAGCTCCTTCGGGGCGGGCAAGAACCAAGTGAACGATGTTGTCGTGGATGTCGTTTTCGCCACCGGTGATGAAGCGCTTGACACCTTCGATGTGCCAGGTGCCGTCAGCTTGCTCGATAGCTTTGGTGCGACCAGCGCCGACATCTGAACCTGCATCAGGCTCGGTCAGCACCATGGTTGCGCCCCAGGCGTTGTCAATGATGAATTCCGCCCAGCGCTTCTGCTCATCAGTGCCCAGCGCTTGCAGGATCGCGCCGAATCCTGGACCAGCAAGCGTCATGTATGCGGCAGGGTTTGCGCCGAGGAACATTTCGGCAATGGCCCAGTGAAGGCTTGGCGGAGCACTCACGCCACCGAGTTCGGGCGAGAGCGACATACGCCAGAACTCTGCGTCGTACAGCGCCTTGTACGACGCTTTCCACTCTTCGTCCATCGTGATCGTGCAGGTCTTGGGGTCATAGACGGGTGGGCGTCGGTCGCCGGCTACAAAGCCATCGGCCAACGGTCCGCTGGCGAGGACCTCGGCCTGGCGAAGCAAGTCGCGGGCAGTCTCGGTGTCGATCTCGGCGAACGGTCCGTTACCCAGACGTTCGTCGGCGCGAAAGACCTCGAACAGGTTGAATTCGATGTCCCGAAGGTTGCTCTTGTAGTGGCCCATCCCACGCTCCCTGCTCGAATACGGGGTAACGCGACAGCCAGCGTGATCGAGGCCGCCGTAGGTTACCCGTCAGTAACTCAATCATGCTACTCGCCAGTAACATAAGCAAGCCCTTGGGGAGATTCACGGCCAGTTATCTACATCACGTTCTGGCTGGAGCTAGCGGGCAGCGCGGTCATCGGTGCGCAAGCCGGCCACCAATCCAAATGTGACCAAGGCACCCGTCACCAGGTGAACAATCGTGAGTACGACCTTGGTAGATGCGGGAATGTCAGTTGGCTGTCCAAGCGGTGCGCTGAGTGACGCAATGGTCACCACCACTCCAGCGATCAGGATCCACTGGCCAGCTCGACGGACCTGCTTCGCCAGCAGCCCAGCGAGTAGCCCTGCAAGAAGTGCTGCAAACAGAGTCGCTCCGATCACGCTCAGCGGACCAAGCACTACCGACTCTCCGTTCGGCGAGGGCCACACCAAAAACGGGACGCCCAGCAATCCGGAGACGAAGATCAGAATGATGTTGCAAGCGGCAGCGACGACGCCCCAGACCAACCCAGAACGGACGCTTGACCGAACGCGGCGAACCGGGCGCGGGTCACGCGGCAACGGGCGCGCAACAGAACGGCCTGAACTCATCCGGCGAACTTACTTCCGGCTGATGGGATGGCCGCGACCGCGTGGGAGTCTCACGCCAGCGGAACTCTGTTTGACGCTAGGTCGCGTTGCGGCTAATCCATGGTGCGAAGGACGAGACGCGGGTTGCCCATTCCGGATAGCGGGTCGACGCGCAGTCGACCGCACTGCTATCGATGCCCACAATGCGCCGCACTCCGTAGACGACCGCCACGATGGCCCCGCCACTGTCGCCAAAGCAGGCGCCTTTCCTACCGCGGGTGACACCGACACATTCCGAGTACCAGGAATTGAAATTGGTGTACCGCCCGCATCGGGCGCCCTTCTTTGGACCCGACAGATCCCGAAGAGTGACTTGCTTTAAGTAGGTGCTGGTGTCACCGTCGCGGCTGGTCAAGCCGAAGCCGTAAGCGATCACGGCTTGCCCACGCAGCGGCCGAATCGTTGACCTTGCGACTGGCAAGTACGAAGTACCGAGATCCGAATTCGTGTGAATCAGAGCGACGTCGTATCGCGCGGTGCTGCTGTCGGGGCGGTAGTTGCGATGCACGACCACTCGGTCAATCCACAGATGCGGGCCAGTATCGGCAACTGCAGGATTCACGAAGAGCGCTGTCGCACCAATTCCGGTGTTGGCTGTCCCCTGTTTGCTATCAACGCAGTGCGCGGCTGTCAAAACCCAGTGCGCCGAGATCGCAGTGCCGCCGCAGTCATAGGCATTGCCGTCGGGCATCGACACGAGAAGCTGGACGAACCAGGGGGTATCGATCCGATTAGCGGCTTGGCCGCCGATTATTCGAGTGCTAACTCCAGCCGAAGTATTCGATGCAGCCGGTCCGGGGGAAACGGCGGCAGTTGCCACGCCAAGGGGCGTCAGCGCAAGCGCCAAAACAACCCCAACAGCAACGGCCAGTCGGACGGTGATTGAACGGTTTGGCCTTCGCATGTATCGACGGTAAGTCGATGTCGGTTCATCCGCAAGACGAGCAGACGCTGGCACGTTGTCTATTGCACCCATCCGGGACTAGTCAGTCTGCCAAGTAAAGCCAAGTGCTGACGCCGAAAACGGGTCAAGCAGACCGTCGAGCTTTTCCGCGGGGTAACCCATGGATTGCTTGAGCAGATTGATCGAGTCGACTGTTGGTTGTTGGTATTGCCCATCAGCGCCCGATGCCGTTAGCGCGGGCGCGGCGAACGCCGTTGCCAACAAAGCAGTCTGCAGGGCCTTGATTGTCGTCCGCTGCCTAGTGCCGACAACGGCAGCCGATGAAAGGAACACCTTGCCGGTGTTCGGCACAAGGGCTGCTGGTGGATTGGGATCAGCTGGACGAACCCGGAAGTACCACGCATGCTTGAGGCTGTTGTGTTGCCGCCAGACGCTGAGCGAACCTGGACCGTAAGGCGTCGACTGAACAACGTTGCCACCGCCGATGTACAGCTGCGCGTGGCCCTTTGCTCCCCCTGATTGCGATGGGTCCGGCCCGTTGAATTCAATAATCAGATCGCCGGGTCGTCGACTACTCGCATTAACGCGAACAAGATTTGTGTCGCCGTAGTTGTGAGTCACATAAGCACCGGTGTACGAGAACAGTGGATACACCGGCACGCTGTAGCCCAAGGTCTTGCTTCGGATCACCGAGCCGGCTGCGTTGTACGCGCGGCCGATAAAAGAGCTGCAGTCGAACATGTAGGGACGGACCGAGTCTCGGCCGATCCCTTTATGCGCGTAGGGCGCACCGAGGTGGGCAAACGCATATCGAATGGCACGCCGCGCGTCGGCACTTGGCGCGTTGAGTACCGCTCGTGCGCAGAGTCGGTGGGCAGTACCGGAAACGAGGATTGTCCCGCGGGCTACCCGGCCAGGGCAGGTGGCGGGTGCCGTTTCAATTGGCAGGCTGCGGGTTGCCGAGCCTCCGGTATTGGCTTCGAGAGCCTGCGCTTCGGTGGCGGGCAAGTTGCCGAAAGAACTCGCGGC
>JAHEXM010000157.1 GCA_023252115.1 Micrococcales bacterium
CAGCTATATGGAAGGCGCGTTGGCTGACTCCGACACGCGAGACTTCCCAGGCGGCAACAACTACAGCAACGGTGGTGGCGGCAACTACTACTACCGAAACTCAACGCCGAGTCGCTCGTCTTCCTCTTCAGCTAAGCCGAAAGCAACCGGATCGCCTAAGCCCTCCGCTTCAGGTTCCGCGGGTGGAGTGGCGACGACCGCGCCGAGCGGGCCGCCGCCGAAACCAACAAAGCCGAAGCCGGTAAGCACTGGCGGCGGTGGAGCGACCCACAAGCCATAGGGCTGCAGCGGCACCACCTCCCGCTTTGCTCGCCTGCCGGCGAAACACGCCGGGCGATTTGAACCGGGAGGCGCGCAAAGCGCGCCGCTAGACGAGCAAAGCATCGTCCGTTGCGTCGGTGGGTTCGTCGTCGGCGGGTGTGGCATCGGTGGTGCGGTTCAACCAGCGCAGTTTCGCCCAGTCAGCGGCGTTATCAAAGATTCCGCCGCCAGGATCGTCGTCATCGTCGGGGAATGGGTCGCTTCGCACTGGATCGCATTGCGGCTTTCGAATGTCGCGGATCACCATTCCGGCAAACCACACTGTCGCCGCAATTTGCAGAACGATTGCTACGCAGTACCAACCTTCCGGAATGCCCTTTCCATTGTTCAGGCTGGCCAAGTACAGCCAAATTGCCGCGTAGTAAACCAACTCGGCGCCCTGCCAAATAAGGAAGTCTCGCCAACGCGGTCGAGCCAAAACCGCAAGTGGAATGAGCCATACGACGTATTGCGGTGAGTACACCTTGTTGGTCACTAGGAACGCAGCCACGATGAGGAAGCACAGCTGCGCGAATCGGGGGCGGTGCTTCGCGCTCAACGCTAAAACCGCAATGCCGATTGCGCACAGGATGAAGAGTCCAGTAGCGACCAGGTTCAACATGTCGGCCGGTACCGGGAATCCAAGTTGAGTGAGGACAAGCCAGATCGACCCGAAATCTTCGCCACGGTGAGAGCTGAAGGTGTAAAACGTCGACCAGCCTTCGAAGTTCAAAAACATGAAGGGGACGTTGACCACCAGCCAGGCACCGACCGTAAAGCCAATTAGCACGCCGAACTGCTTGAGTTTGCCGGTACGGATACACAGCAGAAATAGCGGCAACAGAATCAGGAATGGGTAGAACTTCGCGGCAGCTGCAAGGCCAAGCAGTACGCCAGCAAGCCAGATGTTCTTACGGGCCCACAGCGCCATGCTCACGGCAAGTAGCGCTACGGCAAGTAAGTCCCAGTTGATGGTTGCCGCTAACAGTCCAGCCGGAGCCAGTGCCACCATCGCCGCGTCCCACGGGCGGCGACGCACAGTCAGAGCGGTGGCCGCAATCGCGACGATGAAGCAGACGGCCAACATGATGGAGTTCACGTCGAAGTAAATGACCGAGCCGCTAGCTCCGCGCGGCGAAACCAGAGCCGCCAGCCACATAAAGATGCCGGTCAGCACTGGATATTCGAGGTACTGCTCGCCCGCGCCGGGAGCCGTGACGTAAGGGATCGCACCGTCGGCAAAGCCGCGCAAGGTGTACAGCGGCGGGATATCCGAATAACACAGGTGCGTGTAGCGGCCCGGGTCTGCCCAGTTGCTGGATACGCACGGCATCTTGGTCAGGAAAGCGATCGCGTAGCCGATCACACCCAGCGCAATGACTACTCGAAGCGGCGTCCAGAAACCGCTTCCGGCAATGACTCGATCACCAGCGGGTCCACCAAGAAACTCGGCGCTGGTCTTCAGTTCTGGGTCGCTGCGCGTCGGAAGCACCACCGAGGTGCTGACAGTTGGCTGGTCGCTCACGGGTTAATCCAAGCCGATGATTCGGTCAAAGCTTGCAGTGCTATGCCGAATTCGACATTCCAATTCGTCGCCGACGGCCGGAACACGACCACCACGGCTTACTGCTTCGCGCACATCGTCTTCACCAAGCCACAACATCGACATGTGCATATGGGGAGTCTCGGCGAACCATCGGTACTTGCCAGCCCAGATGAACGGCGACCGCGCTCGTCCGACTGCTTCGAGTGCGCCGGTAGTTGCAGCGACCGCACGTTGCTTCATCGAGGCCACCGGCGAAGGCGCTTCAAGCGCAACACCATGCGACGTGCCACCACCCACCACGATTAACAGTCCGTCTCGTGGGGCTTTCCGTTGGCGATAGCCGACGCCGCGGCCTTTAGCGATTTGATGCACCGCCATGATCGTGCCGCGAGCTTCGAATGCTTCTGCGTCGCCGTGCCACAGCCGAGTTCCAATTCGCACGCGCAGCGGGATGTCCGGTAGTGCAGCTCGCAGTTCGCCGAGTTCGACGTCAGACATATGTGACAACCACAACGAAGTGGCATCCGAAGTCAGTGGGATACCGGCATCTTCGAGCGCCGCGAGTGCGCGAATCCAGGTGAGCGTCCATGCCCACGCTTCGCGGGTACGTCCTGAAGAACCTTTGGGAAGCTGCGGCATAGGACTCGCGTTGTGCCAATTCGAATCGAGTGTCGCTACGTGTGGCGCCAGCGGCTGAGTCAACGGCAAGTGCAAAGCGAGGCCTTGGAGGTCGATCCGTCCACTGCGGAGAGCCTCGCGCACCGCGTCATCCGCAAGCAAAGCGTCAAGGTCAGGTTCGGCGAGGCCGAAGCGTCTGGTCGAGGTGAGACCTTCGATGACGACGCGAGGCGGCAATGGCGAAACACTGGCAATGTCGGTTGCCAGCGCATGCAACGCTTCGACGGAAGCAATGGTTCGCACAACGCGATGGGCAAATTCGCTGTTGGTTATCGAGGCCCACACTTGCGAAGCGGTGGTGTCTCGCGGATCCCACGGCTGCAACACCACGATCTCGCCCATGAAGTAGCCCGCGACCGATGCGGCTTCATAGGGCGTTCCGATTGCTAACCGTTCAACTCCCAGCCGTTGGGCTTGATCTGCGATCCGGCTCAATCCGAACCCGTAACCATTGCCTTTGTCGACCGGGACGATGTCGCCAAGCCTGCGGATGTCGGTCGCGCCAATCGCATATCGAACGTTGTCGCGCACTTCTTCGGTGTGTTTGCGCCAACGCGAACCATCGACATGAAGAGTGAATGTCATGAGCTGGGCACCTTGTCAGGTTGAGACTGCGCAATCGTGCGTGAACCGTTACGAGCGATTGTGCCTTTGAGTCGTTTCTTGATATCTGCTCGGCGCATGTACAAGTCAAATGCCTTCGCCAGTGTCGGACGCAAGGCGTAGTCCCATTCACCCACGTACTCGCTGGCGTCACCGCCAGTTCCCAGCTTGAATCGAATCAATCCAAACAGCGGGTCGTCTTCGTCCAACGTGTCGCTGATGCCGCGTAGGTCATAGACCGCGCGGCCCTCATCGCGGGCATCTCGAATCATTTGCCATTGAATGGCGTTCGATGGTCTGACTTCGCGTCCAACATTTGCTGAAGCGCCGTAGGAGTACCAAGTGTGGTTTCCAACGGTGACAACTGTTGTTGCTGCCAGGATCTGCCCCTCGTGCCGCGCCAGATACAACCGCAGTCGATCAGGATCTTCGCCGTTCATGGCATCCCACATGCGCTCGAAGTAGTCCAGGCCGCGCGGGACGAATCCATCGCGGGCAGCCGTCTCGACGTAGATCGGGTGAAACAGAGCCAAGTCATCGCGGGTGCCTCGCTCAACGGTGACGCCAAGCTTTTCGGCCTTACGAATGTTGCGCCGCCACAACTGGTTGAAACCAGCGAATAGTTCATCTTCGGTTCTGCCAGCTAGCGGTACTTGGTACACGTATCGGGGTTGAATATCGCCGAATCCGGCGCCGGCATCCGGTCGCTGAGTCCATCCGGCTGCCTGCAATTGATCGGTGAGCTGTTGGCCGCTTCGGGTGGTTGAGTCCGCCGGCACTTGGCCGAGGCGCTTGGCAACGCCTGCTGCTATCGCGTCCTTGATCGTTGCTGCGTGCCACTCGCGAACTGTTACCGGTGGTCCCATCTTCACGGCAAAAGCGCCGCGATCTTTGAGGTAGGCAAGCATGGGTTGCAGCCACGCGTTGATCGGCAGACCTGTGCGGGCCGCATCCCAATCGAGGACGGGCCCTTCCGGCAAGTAGGCGAGGTAGCGATCCATTTTGGGGACTTTGCGCATTAGGACAAGGCCGACGCCGATCAGTTCTTCGCCGTTGAACCACCCGATCGAAGTGTTCGCCCATTCGGCTTTGACTTTGCCCCAGGACGGCAACTGCAGGAACGAAACGCTCGGCAGGGTGGCGACGAATGCCAGATGTTGGTCGACCGAGATCGGTCGAACGTCGAGGGCCACGCGGTCAGCCTATGTCGCCTGCGTACGCTCGGTGACGTGACATTCATAGGTGGTCATGTTGGTCAAGAAGATCCGATTGGTCAGGCCGTCGAGATTGGCGCGGATTGTGCCCAATTGTTCCTGGGCGATCCACAGGGATGGAAGGCTCCGACCTTTCCCCACCCCGATGGAGCCGCCGGGTTGAAGGCGGCAGCCGAAGAGGCTGGCGTGCGCATTTATGTGCATGCCCCGTACCTGGTCAACGTTGCGTCGACCAACAACCGGATTCGCATCCCCAGCCGCAAGATTCTTGACCAGCAAATCAAGGCGGCGACCGAAGTTGGGGCTGCTGGCCTGATCGTTCATGGCGGCGCCGTCACCAAAGACGACGATCCCGACGTTGGATATGACAACTGGCGCAAGGCGTTTGAACGTATCCAGCCGACGCTGCCGGTCTTGATCGAGAACACCGCCGGTGGCGAGAAATCGATGGCCCGTTCGCTAGAGGGCATTGCCAAGTTGTGGGACACACTTGCTGACTTTGAAGTTGGCTTCTGCTTTGACACCTGTCACGCCTGGGCGGCCGGGATCGAGTTTCCGGAAGCGGCCGCCCGTGTCAAAGCGATCACGGGTCGGATCGATTTGGTTCACGCGAACGATTCGCAGGGTGACTTTGACTCAGGTCGCGATCGGCACGCCAACTTCGGCAAAGGCACGATCGGCGTCGACAACTTGATCGAATGCATTCAGCTGGCAGAGGCGCCAGCGGTCATGTGTGAAACGGCGTTTCCCGGTATCGCTGCTGACATCGCGCTACTCAAGTCCCGCATCTCGTAGTCCTTTGCAAGAGAGGCTGTAACGATTTCGGAGTCAGAGACACTACTGAGTGTGGGAGAAAACCGGGCCGCTAAGCAGAAGTCAGAGTTCCACGAGCTGTATTCGAATCATTGGAAGGCGGTCTACGGATACTTGTTGCGCCGGGTCGCCAATCGTGACGATGCCGCCGACCTAGTTGGCGAGGTGTTCACCACGGC
>JAHEXM010000004.1 GCA_023252115.1 Micrococcales bacterium
TGCCTAAAGCTGACGCAACGGTGATTGTCTTCCACGGCTTCGGTGACCATTCGGCGCGATACGACAAATTCGCGCGCACGCTCAACGCCGACGGCTTGGATGTTCACAGCTACGACTTCAAAGGTCACGGCCGCTCGGGCGGTCGCTGGTGCTACATCCAGGACTTAAACGACCTGGCATACGACGCCAAGACGATGATCAATGCCGTCAAAGACCAAAACCCCTCGCGCCCGCTTTTTCTCATTGGACACTCACTCGGCAGTCTGGTCATCGCCAACGTACTGGCCAGCAAGAAGATCGCCGAAAAGGTATCCGGTGCAATCCTGATGAGCCCAACGATCGAGGTGGCCGGAGCCCCGTCCGAACCGGCGCTATCGGCTTTAGTTGCTGCATCACCGATATTGAGCAAAGTTCCGACCGGGACGATCGATGCCGAGAAGGTCTCAGCAGATCCTGACGTGGTCGCCGCGCTCATTGCCGATCCATTTGCCTACCACCGAACGATCGGATTGCGGACCAGTTTGCAGTTGGTGCGTGGCGGTCAGATTGCTCGCAAGCTTGCCCGCGATATCAAGACGCCTGCCCTGGTTCTCTACGGCGCCAATGACCAATTGTCGCTGCCCAGTGGCAGCAAAGCCTTCTACGAAGAACTCAAGAGCGACGACAAGACGTTGGTTGAGTTCCCCGATGCAAGTCACGAACTCTTCAATGATCCGGCGACTCCAGAAGTCATCGCCACTATCACATCGTGGATTCAAGAGCACTGAGGAGATAGTCAGCTATGTATGACATTACGCCGGAAGATGCAGCAAATCCTTTCGCCACGATGTCACGGCCTGACGTTCATGCCAATCCGTATCCGTTCTACGACTACCTCCGAGACACAAGTCCGGTAGCGCCCGGTCCAAACAACATGTGGTTCGTCACAAAGAACGCACTGGTGTCCGAGGTCTTGAACAACGATGCGCAGACGAGCACCAAAGTGCGCAGCGCGAAAGGCTCCAACCCAATAGAGGACTTATGGTCAAGTGCATACGACTCGGAGTTGCTGTTCAGTGGCGGGGAACGGCACGCCTTTTTGCGTTCGTTCGCTAACGCGGCCTTCAAACCTCGGCGTGTTCGCAAACTTCGACCGCAACTTGAGGAGGACGTGAACCGCTACCTTGATCGTGTCGCTGATTCGGGCAAGATCGATGTAACTGCGGACTTGGCGCACCCATTCGCGATCAATGCCGTGATGCGAATCATTGGGCTGCCTCAAGATTCAATGCCCGAGGTCGATCGTTGGTCGACGGCGATGGGCGCGATGTTGGATCCGACAAAGGGACAAGACCCAGTCTATCGGGGACCAGCAAACGAGGCGTTCGCCGAGTGCACTGCCTTCGTTGGTTCGTTGCTTGAGGAGCGCGCTGCCAATCCGCAGGATGACGTACTCAGTGACTTCGCGGCAAACATGAATACCGATGGAGGCTTGTCCTCGATGGACATCATGGGCATCGTGATTCGCGGCATGATCAATGCTGGCCACGCAACGACAACCGCCCAAATGGGCAACAACATGCTCGCGATGCTCGCGTTTCCCGATCAGCTCGAGAAACTGACTGCAAACCCCGACCTCGCAACGAACGCGGTCGAAGAATTGCTGCGGTTCGACCCGGCGATCCAGTTGAGCGTCAGGATCGCCGCTGAACCATTAGATGTCGGTGGTGTGCCCGTTGATGGGAGCGAGGCCATCATCTTGCTTGGTGGTGCTGCAAACCGTGATCCGGAAGCGTTCGAAAATCCAAATGAGATTGATATCGAACGCGATTGCGCGCGAACAATGACATCCGGCGGCGGCGAGCACTATTGCCTTGGGGCAGTGTTGGCAAGGCTTGAATGCGAAGTCGCGTTGATGGAAACAATCAAGCGCATGACTAATTTCGAGTTACTCGTTCCGGTTGATGAAGTCGAACGCGATTCCAATATCACCTTGCGGACAACAACGTCGATCCCCGTGAGTTTCGAACTTCGCTAAGGATCTCTCCGCTAGCTGAGTCGGACGTACCTGCCCTAAAACGACGGATACGGTGGATGACGCACCGCTGGCTCTGATTCTGTTGACTGCTCGAACACCGTGCGGCGATGGGTGAAGGCAAGGTAGCCGTCGTATCCGTGGTACTCGCCCATACCACTGTGACCGACCCCGCCGAACGGCGCTTCAGTCTGTCCTGCTTGAAGTAGGACATCGTTGATACACGCGCCGCCAGACCGGATCTCAGTGAGCAACCGTTGCTGAGTTTGCTCGTCTTCGGTGAAGAAGTATGCCGCCAGTGGGCGCTCACCGTCGTTGACGACCTCGATCGCGTCGTCGAGATTTGAATACGGGCGGATGGGAAGAATCGGGCCGAAAATCTCTTCTTGCATGATCGGCGAATCCAAGGCGACGTCGCGTACTACCGTCGGTGCAAGGTAGCGCTCATCCTCCGAAAAATCACCACCGCAAACGATCTTTTGCCCATCTAACAGGCCTACCAGCCTGTTGAGGTTGGGAACGTTGACGATGCGCGCAAGGTCGGCACTTTTTGCCGGGTCTTCGCCGAAGAACTCCGTGACTTTGTCGGCAACCTTGTCGATGAATTCCTCGTAACGGCTTTCGTGCACGAGCGCATAGTCGACGCCAACGCAGGTCTGGCCAGCGTTAAAGAATTTGCCCCATGTGACGCGGGTAGCTGCGGAATCTAGGTTCGCGTCCTCACAAACAATCGCGGGGCTCTTGCCACCCAGTTCCAAGACTGCGGGGACCAGGTTCTCTGCGGCAGCACGCAAGACGACCTTGCCGACGGCAGGGCTTCCGGTAAAGAAGATCTTGTCCCAGTGCAAGCTCAGCAGTTCGGTGGTTTCAGGGATGCCACCTTGGATTACTGCGAACGCTTTGGGGTCAAGATGCTTCTCCACTGCATTTTGAATAACTTGAGCAGTGTTCGGCACGAGTTCAGATGGCTTAATGACGGCGACGTTGCCGCCGGCGATCGCCGCAATAAGGGGTCCGAGCGTTAGCTGAACGGGGTAATTCCAAGCGCCAATAATTAACGCGATGCCGAGGGGATCGTGAACGACTTCAACAGAAATATTGCCCTGCTCAGGAGGCACTGCGACCGATTCAGTCTCCATCCATTTTTGAAGGTGGGCTCGGGTACTTATGATCTCGCCGACCGGGAATTCGGTTGCGAAGGCTTCAAAGATTGGCTTGCCTACGTCGGCCGCAACAGCGCCGAGGATCGCATCGCGCTCTTCTTCGAATAGCTTCGCTAGGGCGGCAAGCTGGCCATCGCGCCATTCAAACGATCGAGTGTGCCCGGAATCAAAGGTGGCTTGCAGGCGATCAAACGTGTCGGTGATTTGCGACATCAAAGTGTCCTTCATGACGGCGACATGGCGTTGTTCAGGTTCTGACTTCGTTGCTAGTCACTCCACCACAACCGCGGGCCAAGATGCCATGCAGCGATCCAATTGGGTGATCTCGGTGTTCACATGATGATGAGGTAGGCACCGATCAGCGCGACAATCGCCAACATTGCCGAAAGCAGGATTGGGCCGGCGCGATCCGGGCCAAATTTGCCGAGTTCCAAGTTTTTCAGTCTGCTGTAATAGCTCGAGACTGAGTAGATCATCAGCAGAACGCCCAGACCGAGCAAGAAGAAGGCCAGGTGTACGGGGGGCCTTCGGTCGGCCGGCACGAATTCGTGAAAAGCGATACCGATGGTGACGACAGCCAGTGCGGTGCGGATCCACGCCAGGTAGGTCCGTTCGTTTGCCAGGTGATCGCGGGCGCGGCTTCCGGAGTTCTCCTGGGGTTCACTGCGTAACCACATGGCTATTTGATACCAGTTGTACACCGCCGTGGCGCGTTCGACAGCGGACCGATGGTGCCGGACTAGAGAAGCAGTGACCCGACCAAGACCAGAACAATCAGCATCCCGGCGATAAGGGCTGGACCGAGACGGTTTGGTTCGAACTTTCCCTCGGCTAAGAGTCGAGACTGACGGCGTGCGCGTCGGCCCGCATACACCAGTGTGACGACTCCCAAAATGAGCAGCGTGAACGATGCTGGCTGGATCGCAGTGCTCTTGTGAAGGTGTATCTGAAAGACCTGAATACCGATTCCCAGCAGCATGAATGTCAAGACTGTGCGGTACCACGCGAGGTAGGTGCGCTGATTCGCCGTTTGGTCGAGGTGCTTACCGGCTTGGGAAGCCTTGGGTTCCACAGTTCGTGAGCCTATGGTCGCGCGGGTGCCGCCAGCAAGTTCACGAGATCACGGCCCAAGAACGGGTGAATAAACAGGGAAACGCCCGATTTTGCCCGAGCTGTGGCATTAGCCCAGGTAACATCAGCCAGTGATACTCCGACGCCGACCAAGGTTCGCCCGCACCATTCTGCGCGCCAGCGCCATCCTCGTGGCTGCGATTGTTGCGACGATCTCGGCCTCAGTAGGCGCCAGTGCCGCCGCCGCACCTCAGATCAAAATCGACAATGGGATCAACCCCGGGGCGTTTCGTTTTGATACCAATCACAATGCCATTGATGCCCACGATGGCGAAATCAAGCAATTCGGTAACACCTACTACTTGTACGGCACGGCTTACGGTTGCGGGTACGTCAGATTTCAACAGCCCGAAACGCCGTTTTGCGGATTCAAGGTCTACTCGTCAACTGACCTGCAAACGTGGCGAGACAGGGGAACGCTATTCAATAGTGCAACTGCGAACTGGCAGGCGAGATGCAGTAGTTCAACACTTTCGTGTTATCGACCGCACGTCTTGTACAACCCGGTCAGCAGGCGCTACGTGTTGTGGATCAATAGCTACGATGTCGCTGGCGGCTACCACGTTTTCACGAGCCCAAGTCCAACCGGGCCGTTTGTCGAACGACCACTCCCGCAGCTTTCGATAGACAATGGCGGAGACTTTGATCTCTATCTGGACCCCAGCGGCGTTGCCTACATTGCGTTTACCGATCCGCTCGGCGGATATCAGCTGGCAGTTCAGCAATTGAGCCCCGACTATTTGTCCGGGGTCGGCACCGCAGTCATTGCTGGCATGACAAATGTCGAGGCCCCCTCAATGTTTCGACGGGGCAACATCTATTACATGACTGCATCCGATCCAAACTGCGCATATTGCGCCGGCACCGGAACCAGTTACATGACTGCGCCTACGCCGATGGGACCGTGGGCCGCGCGATCGAAAATCAGCCTTGACTCATGTGGGGGCCAACCAGCCGACGTCGCGGAGATCCAAACTGCGCGAGGCAAGATTTACCTCTATCAGAGCGATCGCTGGAATCATGCCAACCCCAACGAGGCACTCGGCCTTTCCTACTGGGAGCCCCTTCGTTTCAATCCCGACGGATCAATTGCACCATTGCGTTGCGCAGGGGCTTATGGCATCGCGCTGAACAAGGGCAACCCGGACCGCACGCTGTCTGGACGCATCGGTGCTGCCGATGCCAGCGGGGTGTCGTGGGTGTGCGATATCAACGACGTGAAATGGCGATCCCAAACCATCCCGGTCAGCAAACCGTCAGCGCTGCGCAAAGTCCGGTTCGGCGCATTCCAGCGAGGGTTCCCGCAACCGGTTCTTGAGGCATCGATCTACCGGGCAAATCGGCGGGGGCAGCCCGTTGGCACCCCGTTGTGGAGCCGTCAGCGCGCGGTTACTTCGTGGTCTCCGGAACAGATTACTTTTGCTCCACACCTGCGGCTACGGCCAGCCAAATATGCGTTTGTACTTAAGTCACTGACGCCTGGGCCAGGATGCCTTGGCACATTGCGGTTACTCCAATCGCACGGTGGGCCAACTCAATCCTTCATGAGTCGTGACGCTGCAGGGCACTGGCAATCGGCCGGCAAGCGCAACATGTTCCTGGACGTCACATTGCGAGGTCGGTAACCGGCGCTCCGCGGCGGCGCAGTGACAAGTAAAGAAAAGTCACCGCAATCCACACTAGGCAGGCGCCGAGCAAGTGGAATGCGACTTCAAGCCACGGTAGTCCGGTGAAGTACTGCGTGTAGCCGATCGCCCCTTGAACCAAAATGACTGCGATCAAGATCCAGGCCCTGGTGCGTGAGATCACTGGTCCATTTGTCGCGATCAGTGCGACGAGCATGCCAATCGATAGTCCGACGAATAGCAACACCAAGTCGGCATGCAGCCAGCTGACGGATCGCGGATCAAATGGAAAACGCGAATCGGCATTGGCGTCCCCGGAATGTGGACCTGTCCCGGTGACGACCGTGCCCAGAGTCAAGACAATAAACGCAACCACTATCAGCACCCGACCCAGGTTGCGGATGACCGGTTTGACGAGCACGGTGACTGGCTGGTCGCCGTTTTCACCAGATCGAGTCACCAGCAGCACGCACGCGCCGATCAGAATCGCCGAAAGCAGGAAATGGATCGAAACTGTCGCTGGGTTGAGCCCGGTGAGGACAGTGATGCCGCCCAAGATTGCTTGAACCACAGTCCCGATCAGCGGAACGGCGGCGAGCAACACGATCGCCGGCCTGCTGACGCCACCCGCTTTCTTGTTTCGCGAATTCCAGATGAGCACCGAGATGATGGAAGCGATCGCAAGAATTCCCAAGACTGATGTCAGGCTGCGATTGCCGAACTCGATGTATTTATGAAACGACTGCGGTTGTTGAGCGACGGGCACATACGACCCGGGCGTGCAGCGCGGCCACGTCGGACATCCAAGCCCCGAACCCGTCAGTCGCACCAGCCCACCGGTCACGACAATTCCGGTCTGGGCAACGAGATTGGCAATAAAGATTGCCCGTAGCCAAGTCGGGGCCACGTTGCTCGCTGTTTTCATTGCAGTGCTAGTCCCATCGGAAGGTCCTGGCGGCGACTGCGAGTCCGAAAACGAACCAAGCCAGCAGCACCGTGACTGCAAGCAGTGACAAAGAATTGCCTGCGACCAACACGTCGCGCAGACCGCCGCCCAGTGCGCCGGACGGAAGCAACTTTGCGACAACTGCCATCGGCCCTGGCATCAACGCAATCGGGACAATCGTTCCACCGGCAAACAACAGCAGCAGGTAGATTCCGTTTGCAACTGCCAGGGTCGCTTCTGCTCGCAGCACTCCGGCTAGTGCGAGGCCAAGGGTGCTGAAGGCTGCGGTTCCCATGATCAGCAACACCACTACCGCAAGTGGATTGCCGCGCGGTGTCCAGCCGAGCAAAAAAGCCACGATCACGATTGCGCCCACCTGCACGATTTCCAGGACGATGATTGCCAGCGTTTTTGCGGCCACCAGCCCCCACCTGGGCAGCGGGGAGGCGCCGAGCAACTTGAGTACGCCGTACCGCCGATCGAATCCCGTGGCAATTGCCCGAGAAGTAAAGGCAGTCGACATCACTGCCAGTGCCAGGATCCCGGGGGTGACGATATTGACGCGTGAACCAGGTCCCAGATTGATCCAGCTAACTGATGAAAGCCCAACAAGTAGAACCAGCGGGATGATGAATGCAAGCAGTAGCTGTTCGCCGTTTCGAACCAGTAGCTTGAGCTCAAAACTTGCCTGGCGAATCACCATGCGCCCAATTGGCGCAGCGCCTGGATTCGGCCGTAGGTCAGTCAATGTTGCCGTTGGCGTCGTTGTCATGGACGTACCTCCCGGCCCGTGAGCGAGAGGAAGACGTCTTCAAGGCTGCGACCTTGGGTTGATAGTTGACTCGGCATCACGCCTCGTTGTGCGCACCAGGCAGTTACGGCGGCAAGTGCGTGGGGCCCGACTTCGCCGGCGACTCGATATGTTCCCGGCGGTGACTCGCTCACCGTGCAGCCTTCGGGGAGGGCCAGTTGAAGGCTTGCGAGGTCGAGGCGCAGTGGTCCTTGGAATACCAGTTCCCCGCTGCTCCCCGACATCAATGCTTCAGGTGATCCGGTCGCGATGACTTTGCCGCCGTCCATCACAACGATTTCATCGGCCAGTTGTTCTGCGTCATCCATTTGGTGAGTGGTGAGTACGACAGTGACCCCACTTGATCTGAGCTGGTCGATCAGTTCGCGAACAACATTTCTTGCCTGGGCATCGAGGCCGGCTGTTGGCTCGTCAAGGAAGACGAGATCAGGACGGCCCACAATGGCGATTGCAAACTTCAATCGTTGCTGCTCACCGCCGGACATTCGACGGTAACTCGTGCGCAGTCCGCTCAGCCCTAGGCGGTCTGCCAGTTCACCCGGGTCGAGTGGGTTGGCATAAAGAGATGCCATATGGCGGATCGATTCCTGCGCTCGCGCCCCAGACGGGACTCCGCCTTCTTGCAGCATCACTCCGACTCGCGGGCGCAGTGCTCGGGCATCTGTTTGTGGATCGAGTCCCAAAACTGAGACCGTGCCAGACGTGGGACTGTTATAGCCCTCGCAGGTCTCGATCATGCTGGTCTTGCCGGCCCCGTTTGGCCCGAGTACGCCAGTAACTGTGCCGGTCCTGACACTGAAACTTGCCCCATCAATCGCGACGGTACGGCCGTACTTGAGCACCAGTCCGTCGATCTCTAAGGCTGTCTCCGACACCTAGTGAGTGTATGCACCGCGCGGCTTTGGCCAGAATCGCCCTGGCGTGCCTATTCGAAAGAGGAAGGCAGCGGCACTCCGGCATCGCTGGCAAGTTCTGATTCGAGGTCAGGCTTCTTGCCTTGGAGCGGCTTCTCTTTGAGGAACAGAGCGAGGATGAACGCGATGAACATGATGGGAACTGCCACCAGGAACGTGTGATCGATTGCGATAGCAAGCGCGCCAAGTACTGCGTCATGCAGGGCGCCCGGCAGGGCACTGATATTGGCAATTGACGAGGTGATGGCACTGCCTCCGCCGCTATGTAACTGCGAAGCCATTTCGGGAGGCAGCACCTTCTTGAGCTGGGTCGTTAGTTGTGCAGCCCAGACGGCACCAAAAATCGCTGTGCCGAAAGATCCACCGATCGAGCGGCTGAACATCGACATGCTGGTGGCGGCGCCCATTTGCTTGGGCTCGACGCTGTTCTGAACAGCGATGATCAAGACCTGCATGACCGATCCGAGGCCCGCGCCCAAGACCATCGCTGACAGGAAGATGAACCAGTAAGGCGTGTGCACTCCGACGGTCGACAACATGTACATGCCGACAGTTGCGACAGCGGTGCCCACGACAGGGAAGATTTTGTAGCGACCAGTCTTGCTGATTACCCGTCCGCTAATGATTGACATCGTGAGTACGCCGATCATCAACGGAATCAGTTGAAGACCGGCGACGGTTGGTGTCGCCCCTCGCACAACCTGCATGAAGATCGATAGGTAGACGATGGCACCGAACATCGCGAATCCCACGACAAAGCCCATTGCCGAAGTGAGTCGCATCGTTTGGATCTTGAACATTGACAATGGCACGACTGGCTCGGGGTGACGCCGCTCTTGCCAGACGAACAAGACGCCGGTAATGAGAGTGCCGGCTATCAGGCCCAAGATGACATCGGATGTCCACGCGTACTTCTGCCCACCCCAGACCGTGACCAACAACGCCATCACCACGCACGCAACAAGCAATGCGGCGCCGAGCCAGTCAATGCTGTGAGTGCTCTTGCGGGTGCGAATATGCAGGGCGGAACCGAGCACAATGAACGCGGCGATACCGATCGGCAAGTTGATGTAGAACACCCAGCGCCAGCTCAGGTGTTGGGTAAACAAGCCACCGAGGAGCGGACCCACCACGCTAGCAACGCCAAACACTGCACCGAACAAACCGGAATATTTGCCACGGTCGCGGGGGGTCACGATGTCGGCGAGTACTGCAAGGATCAGCACCATCAAGCCGCCAGCGCCAAGCCCCTGCAATGCTCGGAACCCGATCAGCTGCGTCATGTTTTGAGAGATGCCAGCAAGTGCCGACCCGATCAAGAACACAACGACCGCTGACTGCAGCATCAATTTGCGGCCGTAAAGGTCGCTCAGCTTTCCCCACAGCGGAGTGCTCGCCGTCGATGCGAGCAGGTAAGACGTAACGACCCACGACAGTTCGTTCAATCCACCGAGTTGGCTCGTAATCGTGGGCATCGCGGTCGAGACGATGGTCTGGTCGAGGGCAGCTAACAACATCGTGAGCATCAGTGCGATGAGTATGATGTTGAGCTTGCGTTTGTTGCCAGGGATGCTCAGATCAATAACCGAAGATTCGTAATCGGCGACGGCCTCAGTCACTGGTTTCTCCATCGCTGGTCGGTGGAATCGCGATGACATCAAGCCCGGCCGCGAGTCGAGCGAGGAGCGCAAAAAGTTGGTCGCGATCAGCATCGCTCCACGAAGACAAGACCGGCTCGAGCGCCGCCACCCTGTTGCTGAGAAGTTTGTGCAGTACGGGATACGCATCTGGTGTCAGCTCGACCATGACGGACCGCTTGTCCTCGTCATCCTGGGTCTTTCGGACATAGCCCTTGGCTTCGAGGTCTTTGAGGTGGCGGCTCACTGTCGACAGATCCAACATCGCGTTCTTGGCGATGTCACTGGGACGGCTCGGTCCAAGCTGCGACAACACACCCAGCATTCGGCTTGATCCGAAGTCGACTGGGTCCTGCTCAGATAGCCGCTGGGCATGGCGGGTAATCCGGTAGAGGTCCAAGATTCCGGCGAACAATGGGTCCGGTGCTACGTCGTCCGTCGACGGGGTGGCCTGGTTAGTTAGTTGCATGATGCAAGCAAAATAGCCCACTTGCTTGCATCATGCAACTACTTTCCGCTCCCAGTGAAACACCCGGCCTTGGCCTGGCGGCCGAAATAGGTCACACTGGTGTTGTGAAAAACATTGCCACCGCAAGTTCAGCCCCCACGGGGGCGAGTCAGCGCGTGGCACGTCTGCTGCTGGAGGGCGGTCCGGCAACAGCAAGTGACCTAGCGCGGCGCCTCAAACTGACCCCGGCGGCCGTCCGCCGACAACTCGATTCACTCGAGGCTGCGGGTCACATCAAAGCGAATGAACGCCCGCCATACGGCCCGACGCCACCTCGCGGCCGTGGTCGTCCGGCCAAGGTTTACACGTTGACTGCATCGGGGCGTGACGCCTTCGACCAGGCATACGACGACGTGGCAATCGATGCGCTGCGGTATTTGGTCGAGACCGGTGGGCAATCTGCGGTACTGGACTTCGCCCGTCGTCGGGTTGCCGAAACCGAACGCCGTTACGAACCAATCGTGAGCGCGGGCGCGACACAAGGCGAGCGCATCGAATTGTTGGCGCAGGCTTTAACTAGCGATGGCTTTGCTGCCGGAGTTGAGCCGACTGGTGATATCGGATCCCAGATTTGCCAACATCACTGCCCGGTGGCACACGTGGCCGAGGAGTTCCCGCAATTTTGTGAAGCTGAAGCCGAGGCGTTCAGTCGTCTCGTCGGAACGCACGTTACCCGGCTAGCAACATTGGCTTCGGGCGATGGCGTTTGCACGACGCTTGTTCCCCATGCACCAACTCAATCACGACGTCCCGAGAGGACAACGGCATGACTGACACCGTCATCCACCCAGAGCTCGACGGCATCGGCACCTATGAATACGGCTGGCACGACGCCGACTCGGCAGGTACGAACGCACGCCGTGGCCTCAGCGAAGAAGTCGTTCGCGATATCAGCGCGCGCAAAAACGAACCCGAGTGGATGCTTGAACTGCGCCTCAAAGGTCTGCGCCTGTTCGATAAGAAGCCGATGCCGACATGGGGTTCGGATCTATCTGGTATCGATTTCGACAACATCAAATACTTCGTGAAGTCGACCGAGAAGCAAGCGGCAAGCTGGGAAGACTTGCCGGACGACATTCGCAATACGTATGACCGTCTTGGTATACCCGAGGCCGAAAAGCAGCGTTTGGTTTCCGGTGTTGCTGCTCAGTATGAAAGCGAAGTCGTCTACCACAAGATTCGTGACGACCTTGAAGCTCAAGGCGTGCTGTTTCTTGACACCGACACCGCTTTGCGCGAACACGAGGAACTGTTCAAGGAATACTTCGCCACAGTCATCCCCGCTGGTGACAATAAGTTCTCCGCGCTAAACACTGCAGTGTGGTCAGGTGGCTCGTTCATCTATGTGCCCAAAGGTGTGCACGTCGATATTCCGCTTCAGGCCTACTTCCGCATCAACACCGAGAATATGGGCCAATTCGAGCGCACATTGATCATCGTTGATGAGGGCGCCTATGTGCATTACGTCGAAGGTTGTACCGCGCCCATTTACAGCAGCGACTCATTGCACAGTGCTGTCGTCGAAATCATCGTTAAGCCAGGTGGTCGTTGCCGCTACACCACTATTCAGAACTGGTCGAACAACGTCTACAACCTGGTGACCAAGCGGGCGAAAGCAGAAGCTGGCGCAACGATGGAATGGATCGACGGCAATATCGGATCGAAAGTCACGATGAAATACCCCGCGGTGTGGCTCATGGGCGAACACGCAAAAGGCGAGACTCTCTCGATCGCCTTTGCTGGCGAAGGTCAACACCAGGACGCTGGCTCCAAAATGGTTCACGCTGCGCCGAACACTTCGTCGTCGATCGTGTCGAAGTCGGTTGCCCGCGGCGGTGGCCGCACTTCCTACCGCGGTCTGGTCCAAATCATGAAGGGTTCGCACGGTTCCAAGAGCACCGTGCGATGCGATGCATTGCTCGTCGATGACATCAGCAGATCTGATACCTACCCGTATGTCGACGTCCGCGAAGACGATGTGCAAATGGGGCATGAGGCTTCGGTGTCGAAAGTTGGCGAAGACCAACTCTTTTACTTGATGTCGCGCGGTATGACCGAAGAGGAAGCAATGGCAATGATCGTGCGTGGCTTCATTGAACCTATTGCGCGCGAATTGCCAATGGAATACGCACTGGAGCTCAACCGCCTCATCGAGCTTCAAATGGAAGGGGCTGTCGGCTAATGGTCGACGCGACAACCGTCGAACGTGAAGTGTCCTTAGCTCCATCCGCAGATAAGAGCCAGGTCGTTTCATCTTTCGACCCAGCTGACTTCACGACGCCTGATGGGCGCGAAGAAGAGTGGCGCTTTACTCCGCGACGTCGGATGACCAAGTTGCTGCACCCGCTTGAGCAAACCGACGGCGCAACCATCACGGTTCTCGGCCCTGACGGCGTAACCAGCGACGAAACAGCCCAGGGGCCAATCGAGCCTGGCGCATTCCTGGTGCCGATCGACTTGCCAAGTGCGCTTGCTTGGCAGGGGGCCAATGCTCTGCAGTTAGTGACCGTTCCACCCAACACCGAAGTCGATGAACCAATCGTGGTCACCGTCGCCGGGCATGGCGATTCGTATCAGGCGGTTCGGATCACTGTTGAGCACGACTCGAAAGCTTCGATCGTGATCGATCACCGTGGTTCTGGTTCGCACGCAACAAATGTCGAAGTCGAGGTTGGTGCTCGGTCAAATGTGACCGTCACCAGCATTCAAGATTGGGATCGGGATGCGACTCATCTCGGCCGCATCCATACGCACGTTGGGCGTGATGCCTCGGCAACGCAGGTGGTGGCCACATTCGGGGGAGACCTGGTTCGAATCGTGTCAACCGTTTCCTTTGACGGCCCCGGGGGATCTATCGATCTACTCGGTGCGTTCTTTGCCGATGAAGGACAACATCTGGAACACCGATTGTTCGTCGACCATTCGCAACCACACTGCCGCAGCAACGCGATATACAAAGGTGCATTGCAAGGCGAAGGTGCACACACGGTCTGGGTGGGCGACGTACTCATTCGCGCAAATGCCGTCGGCACTGATACATACGAGATCAATCGCAACTTGGTTTTGACGCCGGGTGCGCGGGCAGACTCGATTCCTAACCTTGAGATTGAGACCGGTGAAATTTCTGGCGCGGGACATGCCAGCGCTACGGGCCGATTCGACGATGAGCAACTCTTTTACTTGCAGTCACGTGGAATTCCGGCAGAGAACGCTCGCCGCCTGGTCGTCGTTGGTTTCTTTGCTGACGTTTTGGCCAAAGTCCCGGGCGACGAGTTGAAGAAGAGATTGTGGGCGGCCGTCGAACAAGAACTTCAGGTGACGCTATGAGTTACGTGGAAGTTGCGAAGTTGGCTGATGTCGCTGACGGTTCGGCTCTACGGGTTGCTGTGGAGGGCGTGGACATTGCCGTCGTACACACCAACGGCGAGGTGTACGCAATTGAAGACACGTGTTCGCACGCAGAAGTGTCACTTGCCGAGGGTGAGATCGACAAATGTTTTATTGAGTGCTGGCTGCACGGGTCGCGCTTTGACCTTAGAACCGGCAGCCCGACCGGACCCCCAGCGGTCGAACCAGTCCCGACATATCCCGTCCGCATCGAAGGCGACGGCCCAGACAGAGTCATTTTGGTTTCAGTAACGGGCGAGGAGTCCCACTAATGGCAGAGTTAGTAATCAAAGACCTTCATGTTGAGGTCAGTGGCGAAGATGGCCCGAAGGAGATCCTCAAAGGGATCACCTTGACCATTCGCTCCGGTGAGACTCACGCGATCATGGGTCCCAACGGCTCCGGTAAATCAACGTTGGCGTACTCGATCGCCGGCCATCCCAAGTACACGATCACGTCGGGTTAGGTCACGCTTGACGGCCAGGACGTTTTGGCGATGAGCGTCGACGAGCGTGCTCGCGCGGGCCTTTTCTTGGCTATGCAGCACCCGGTCGAGGTTCCAGGCGTGAGTGTGTCGAACTTTTTGCGTACCGCGGCCACGGCTGTGCGAGGCGAAGCGCCGAAGCTGCGTCTGTGGCTCGGTGAGTTGAAGGGTGCGATGAGCAACTTGCAGGTCGATCCAAAATTCGCTGAACGCAATGTCAACGAAGGCTTTTCGGGTGGTGAGCGCAAGCGTCACGAGATTCTGCAGCTCGAGCTGCTCAAACCAAAGATTGCAGTGCTTGATGAGACGGACTCAGGACTTGACGTTGATGCGCTCAAGGTGGTCTCCGAAGGGGTGAACCGGGTCCGCGAATCCGACAACACAGGCTTACTGCTGATTACTCACACCACCCGACTCCTCAAGCAGATCCCGGCCCAATTTGTGCACGTGGTTGTTGGTGGCCGCATCGTGGCTGAAGGTGGGCCCGAGCTTGCCGTCAGCATCGACGAAAAGGGTTACGAGCAATTTGAACCAGCAGAAGCCAAATAAGCGATAGGTATTGCATGAGTGCGCAACCGCTAGACGTTTCCAGGATCAAGAAGGACTTTCCGATCCTGCAGCGGACTGTGCGCGACGGCAAGCGGCTGGTTTACCTCGACAGTGGGGCAACCTCGCAAAAGCCGAACGCTGTACTTGATGCCGAGCGGCATTACTACGAAACATCAAATGCGGCGGCGCACCGTGGTGCTCATCAACTCGCCGAGGAATCAACGCTGGCGTATGAGGCAGCAAGAGCGAAAGTCGCTGCTTTCGTCGGTGCCCAGCCCGACGAGATTATCTTTACCAAAAACGCAACCGAGTCGCTCAATCTCATTGCTTACACGTTTCTCAATGCCACAACGAAAGCCGCTCGTGGTGAGTCGCTACCCGACGGTGCCGAGAGGTTCGTCCTCAAGCCCGGGGACGAGATCGTTGTGAGTGAGATGGAACACCACGCAAACCTCGTCCCTTGGCAAGAATTGTGTGCCAAGACGGGCGCGACCTTGCGTTGGTTTGGGATCACCGAGGCCGGACGTCTGCATGCCGAAGAGGGAATTAGCAATCTGATCAACGAACGGACCAAAGTCGTCTCGTTGGTTCATCAGTCCAACATCTTGGGAACCGTCAACCTGCTTGGCCTGCCGTTCAAGCGCGCGCGTGAAGTCGGTGCACTGTGTGTAGTGGATGCGTGCCAATCAATTCCGCACATGCCAGTTGATGTCAACAATATTTATGCCGACCAAGGTGCTGACCTGGTGGCCTGGAGTGGTCACAAGATGCTGGGTCCGACGGGGATTGGTGTCCTCTGGGGGCGCCGAGAGGTACTGGACAGCATGCCGCCGTTCCTGTCAGGCGGGTCAATGATCGAGACCGTGACGATGCAGGGCACGACATTTGCCAAGCCGCCGCAGCGCTTTGAGGCAGGTGTCCCGATGATGGCTCAGGCCGTTGGATTGGGCGCTGCCGTGGACTATCTGAACGAAATCGGCATGGACCGCATTGCCGAGCACGAACATGAACTCACCGAATACACCCTGCCGCGGTTGAGCGAGATCGATGGGCTCACGATTGTCGGTCCGAACACATCTGCGGACCGCGGGTCGACATTCTCGTTCGTGGTGGATGGGATTCACCCGCACGATGTTGGGCAGGTTCTTGATTCACATGGAGTTGCAGTGCGAGTGGGGCATCACTGCGCATGGCCGACTTGTCAGCATTTCAAGATTCCGGCAACGGTTCGCGCAAGCATGTATCTGTACAACGACTTTGCCGATGTCGATGCCCTCGTCGACGGTGTGCGCGACGCGCAGAAGTTTTTCGGGGTGTCGTGATGCAACTCGAGCAGATGTACCAACAAGTCATCATGGATCACTACAAGCACCCGCACGGCAAAGGCCTGCGAGATCCGTTTGATGTCGAGGTTCATCACGTCAATCCAACGTGCGGCGACGAGATCACACTTCGGGTAAAGCTCGGGGGCTCGGGCGAGGCGGTTGCCGTTGAGGATGTGTCATTCGAGGGTCAAGGATGCTCGATTTCGCAAGCATCGGCTTCGGTGATGTTCGACCAAGTCGAAGGAACATCCCTGACCGAGGCCTTGCGTGCAAACGAGGAATTTTCGGCGCTCATGCAGTCGGCGGTGCAAGACCAGGAACTTGACGAGGAACTGTTGGGCGATGCCATCGCATTTTCGGGTGTTGCTCAATATCCGGCACGAATTAAATGTGCGCTGCTGGCCTGGATGGCCTTCAAAGATGCTGCATCGCAAGCCTTAGCAAAGGAGCAAACGTCATGACCGCAACAACCGACGAGGTCACCGAAGCCCTCAAGGACGTAGTTGATCCGGAGTTGGGAATCAACGTCGTTGACCTTGGCTTGATCTATGACGTGCACCTGGACGACAACGTCGCAACGCTCGATATGACACTGACATCAGCGGCTTGTCCGCTAACCGATGTCATTGAGGATCAGACCCGAGCCGCGCTCGACGGCATCGTCGATGACTACAAAATCAACTGGGTATGGATGCCGCCGTGGGGTCCGGACAAAATCACCGACGAGGGTCGCGAAATGTTGCGGGCTCTGGGATTTAACCTCTGAAGAAACAGTCACGCCGGCGTTCTCCTAAACTTGGGTCACCGTGATTACTGCCCGCGATATTGAGCTGCGCGCTGGCGCCCGATTGTTGGTCGATGACGCATCGTTGCAAGTAGGAGCGACTGATCGCATTGGGCTTGTCGGTCGCAATGGTGCAGGCAAGACGACGCTCATGCGTGTGCTTGCTGGCGAAACAGTTGCGGCCCGCGGTGAAGTTAGCCGGACGAGTCCGGTTGGATATCTGCCCCAGGACCCGACGGCGGCTGATCCCGAGCAGACCGTACGGGCCCGTTTGCTATCGGCTCGCGACCTGCATGAGACTCAGTCGCGAATGCGCGCGGCCGAAAAATCGATGGCGAGTGCCGACGACGACACGCGTGACAAAGCAATGCGCCGATACTCCACCGCCGAGGCAGAATTCGTTGCTTCGGGTGGGTATGCCGCAACTGCTCAGGCAGCTGCGGTGGCGGCCGGCCTTGGCATCACCGATCGACAACTCGACCAACAGCTTGGTTTGCTCTCGGGTGGCCAGCGTCGCCGAGTTGAGCTCGCTCGGCTGCTCTTCGCCGAACATGCCACTTTGCTGCTCGACGAGCCCACAAACCACTTGGATGCCGACTCGATCCACTGGCTCAGGGGTTTTCTCGACAAGCACAGCGGGGGACTAGTTGTCATCAGTCACGATGTCGAACTGTTGGATGCCGTCGTCAACAAAGTCGCGCACTTGGATGCCGATCGAATGGTTCTCGATGTCTACAACATGAATTGGAAGACTTATCTCAAGACTCGTGACATCGATGAACGTCGCCGCCGACGTGAACGAGCCGCGGCAGACAAGACGGCCTCGGCCCTGACAGCACAAGCCGAAAAGATGCGCGCTAAGGCAACCAAGGCGCGAGCTGCTCAGCAAATGCTGCGCCGAGCCGAGAAACTCCGTGAAGGCCAACCGAGCGAGCGCCGCACTGAAAAGGTTGCCCGACTGAGATTTCCCGCACCGGCGCCGTGTGGGCGTGTGCCGCTTACTGCGACCGGGTTGTCGAAATCATTTGGTTCGTTGGAAGTGTTCACTTCAGTTGACTTAGCAATCGATCGCGGGGCACGGGTCGTTGTCCTGGGCTTAAACGGTGCTGGTAAGACGACACTGTTGCGAATACTAGCTGGAGTCGAACAGGCCAACAGCGGCGAAGTTGTGCCAGGCCATGGCCTTGAGGTTGGCTATTACGCGCAAGAACACGAGACGCTCGATCGTGATGCAACCGTGCTTGACAATGTTCGACGCGGTTCCACCAGCATCAGCGCGCAGCAAGCGCGTGATCTGCTCGGTTCATTCTTGTTCTCTGGCGATCGGGTTGAACAGCTCGCCGGAACTCTGTCCGGTGGCGAACGAACGCGACTCGCATTAGCAACCTTGGTCATGTC
>JAHEXM010000158.1 GCA_023252115.1 Micrococcales bacterium
AAGAAGTCGAGACTTCGCCCGAGACTGACTCTGCGGAGCGCAAGGAAAAGATTGATACGGACGTCGACGCGATCCTCGACGAGATCGACGAGGTACTGGAAGAGAATGCAGAAGAGTTCGTGTCCTCGTTTGTTCAGAAGGGTGGGCAATAAGCGTGACGGGTTCGTCCGGGCCATTACCTGGCCTACCCCAGCCGTTTTTGGTGCCTGGCACCTCATCGTTTTCAGCGTTCCTTGCGGACTTCGACGCCAGCCTGTTGCCCGGTGCCGGGCTCACTCGGGCTGGATATAGCAGCGCAGCTGCGAGCAATGCCCGCTCCGGTAATGGTCCGGGGCCATTCGATTCGGTCCCGCACGGCACGACAATTGTCGCGCTCTCGTTTCCTGGCGGCGTCATCATGGCTGGCGACCGACGCGCGACTGCTGGCAATGTCATTGCCCAGCGAGACATTGAGAAGGTTTTTGAAGCTGACGAACATGCGGTAGTCGGAATCGCCGGCACAGCCGGGTTGGCATTGGAACTCGTGCGCCTTTACCAAGTTGAACTTGAGCACTACGAAAAAATCGAGGGAGCGACGCTGTCTCTCGAAGGTAAGGCGAACAAACTTGCGGCGATGCTTCGTGGCAATTTGGGTTTGGCAATGCAGGGACTGGCAGTTGTTCCGTTGCTTGCCGGATACGACCCCGACCGCGAAATCGGACGGATCTATTCCTACGACGTAACCGGCGGACGCTACGAGGAACACATGTTCCATGCCGTTGGTTCCGGCAGTCAGTTCGCTCGTGGCGCGCTCAAGAAGCTGTACAAGGCAGACCTTTCAGAAACAGCAGCTGTTACTGCTGCGCTCGAGGCTTTGTATGACGCAGCCGACGATGATTCGGCAACCGGTGGGCCCGATCTTGCTCGCAAGATTTACCCGGTGATCACAGTGGTCGATGCCGAGGGTGTTCGAGTCCTCACCGATGCGCAGGTCGAGCCGCTGGTGCAGGAAGTTGTGCGCGCGCGTCAGTCGTCACCGGACGGACCCAATGCGGCGTTGCCGGGTAGCGGGGGCGCGTCATGACAATGCCCTTTTATGTCTCGCCCGAACAGCTCATCAAAGATAAGGCCGACTATGCCCGCAAGGGCATCGCTCGCGGACGGTCAGTCGTTGTTCTTGAGTTTGACAACGGCATCTTGTTTGTTGCCGAAAATCCGAGCAGGGCGCTACACAAGATCAGCGAGATCTATGACCGCATCGCGTTCGCGGCAGTCGGCAAATACAACGAATTTGAAAACCTGCGCGTTGCTGGTGTTCGTTTCGCAGATCTGCGTGGCTATTCCTACGACCGACGCGACGTCACCTCTCGTAGTTTGGCCAATGCATACGCCCAGACACTCGGAACAGTTTTCACCGAAGCACCCAAGCCCTATGAGGTCGAAGTCGTCGTTGCTGAAGTTGGCCCTGAACAAGGAACGGATCAGCTCTATCGATTGACCTTCGACGGTTCGGTTGCCGACGAACACGGATTCGTGGCCATGGGCGGTTCAGCCGAGTCGATCGGTGAAGTGCTGAAGGAGGGCTGGCAAGAGTCGCTCACGTTGTCGGCGGCGGCAAAGTTGGCAGTAAAGGCGCTCGGTCGAGGCGAAAACGGAGAGCAACGCGAGATCGATCCTGCTGGACTTGAGGTTGCAGTATTGGATCGAGCTCGTCCACGCCGAAAGTTCAAGCGCCTCACCGGACCAAAACTGAGCGAACTTTTGGGCTAACGCCGCGAAAACAGCCAAGTTTGGGAGCGACGTTTCACCGTTTTTGCGCATAGTCTGACCTCATGGACCGGCGCATCTTCGGGATCGAGACGGAATACGGGGTCACCTGTACGTTTCGCGGTCAGCGACGACTGTCGCCTGACGAAGTTGCTCGCTATTTGTTTCGCAGAGTTGTGTCGTGGGGGCGAAGCTCAAACGTCTTTCTGCGTAACGGTGCGCGGTTGTATCTCGATGTCGGAAGTCATCCCGAATACGCGACACCCGAATGTGATGACGTTCGTGAAGCCGTTGTCCAAGACAAGGCGGGGGAGCGGATCCTCGAAGGCCTTCTGGTCGATGCGCAACGTCGGTTAGCCGAAGAAGGCATTTCTGGCGAGATCTACTTGTTCAAAAACAACACTGACTCTGCGGGTAACTCATACGGCTGTCACGAAAACTACTTAGTTGGCCGCCAAGGCGAGTTCAGTCGACTTGCCGACGCGCTGATCCCATTTTTTGTGTCTCGTCAGATCGTCGTTGGCGCTGGCAAGGTGTTGCAAACTCCTCGCGGCGCTGTCTACAGCGTTAGTCAGCGCGCCGAGCACATTTGGGAAGGCGTTTCAAGTGCGACTACGAGGTCGCGCCCGATTATCAACACCCGCGACGAACCACATGCGGATGCCGAGCGGTACCGACGCTTGCACGTAATTGTTGGCGACTCGAACATGAGCGAAACGACGACGATGCTCAAGCTCGGTGCAACTGATTTGGTCCTGCGCATGTTGGAAGCCAATCGACCGATGCGCGATCTGACTCTGGAGAATCCGATTCGGGCGATCCGCGAAATTAGTCATGACCCGACCGGGCGGCGGACCGTGCGCCTTGCCAATGGCCGTGAAATGTCAGCCCTTGAGATCCAGGGTGAATATTTCGAACGGGCGCGTTCGCATGCCGACAGTGTTGGCTTGTTGGACGACCCAGACGGAGTTCCGGCGCGGACCATAGAACTGTGGGGACGAGCACTCAAAGCCGTTGAAGCCAATGACCTTTCGGCCATTGAGACTGAGATTGACTGGGTAATAAAGCTGCGCTTGATCGAGCGGTATATGGAAAAGCACAACATGTCCCTGTCAGATCCACGTATTGCTCAGATTGATCTGGCCTATCACGACATCACCCGGACTCGCGGCCTGTACTACTTGCTACAAAAGCGGGGCGTCATTTCGCGAACAACCCGTGATCTGGACATCTTTGAGGCCAAGTCAGTCCCGCCGCAAACCACCCGTGCCCGCCTTCGCGGGGAGTTCATCAAGCATGCTCAATTGCATCGGCGGGACTTCACCGTTGACTGGGTTCACCTCAAGCTCAACGACCAAGCCGCCCGCACCGTGCTGTGCAAAGACCCGTTTCGCAGCGTTGATGAGAGGGTCGAAAAGCTCATCGCCAGTATGTGAGGCTAGGGTTCGGCGGGTGATTAACAGACGCGCGCGTATCGCCGCCCTCATTGTCATTCCCGCCCTCGTTCTGCCGGTTGCTGCCTGTTCGTCGAAGAAATCCGACTCAAACCCGTCGGCTTCCACTTCGGCTTCAGCAACCTCAGGTGGGCTGGTCACCACGAGCCTTACTGCCCGACAGGTCGAGGTAAGCGGCGGCAACGCAACCACCGCACCCACAGTGAAGTTCCCGACACCTTCTTCGGCCTCAGCGCTGTCGACCAAGGATGTAAAGGAAGGCACCGGTCCAGCAGTCAAAGCGTCGGACACCGTCACGGTGAACTATGTCGGTATTGGTGCGCTCACCAACAAGACCTTCGACTCCTCATACGGCAAACAGCCAGTGAGTTTCCCGCTCTCCGGCGTTATCCCCGGATGGACGCAAGGGATTCCGGGAATGAAGGCTGGCGGCCAGCGCACGCTGGTTATCCCCGGATCATTGGCGTACGGAGCAAATCCACCCGACACCGCCATTCAGCCAAATGAAACGTTGGTGTTTGTCGTCACTCTCGTCAGCATCGGCGCAAGCGCCGGCTAGATCACGCCAGTGTCTGCCGGTCGCACGGAACGCCTATTGGCGTTGGTGCTACTCCTCACCTCAACGAGTCGCCCGCTTACCCGGTCCGAGATTCGTGCCGCAGTCCTTGACTACGGCGACGGCTCCGATGACGCATTCGAGCGAATGTTCGAGCGCGACAAAGACGAGCTGCGATCAATGGGGATTCCACTCGACGTCGTTGAACGTGACGACGAAGACGAAGGAGTTGGCTACCGGCTAAGCAAGAATTTGACGTTCTTGCCCTCATTGCAACTCGACCCTGCCGAAAGCATGGTCTTGGCTCTTGCCGCGCGTTCGTGGGGTGAAGCAGCGTGGAGCAATTCGGCTGTGCTGGGCCTGCGCAAGCTTGAGGCCGCTGGTGATTTTGATGCCCCCGCGATTGACACTGTTGCCTTCTCGCCCAACGTCGAGACGCAAGCAGTAGCAACCGTGTTGGATGCGACGACGACTCGCCGTCGCGTCAGCTTTCAGTACCGGAAACCAGGCGGTGGCGCCGCGCAGCAGCGCAACGTTGAGCCATGGGGCCTCGTTACGGAGCAAGGTCGGTGGTATCTAGTCGGCAATGATGTCGATCGCCAAGCGGTCCGCGCCTTTCGACTCTCGCGCGTCGTGGGGGAGTTGGCGGCCAAGGGTCCGACTGGCGCATTTGAGCAAGCACACGAGCAAGATTTACGTAGTCATGTCGCCACCCAATTCGGTGCACAGCAGTTGGTGGATGCCACGGTGCAACTTCGTGCCAACAGTGGATTTCGACTCCGCGAAGCTGCGACTTCACTCGATGGCGATGTTGCAACGTTTACCGGCATCGACTCGGATTGGCTTGTCTCCGAGGTACTGCGAGCGGGATCGGCAGCCGAGGTTCTACAGCCAGCGACAGTGCGCGACAGTGTGCGCCAAGGGTTGCAGCGTGTGCTCGAGGCACATCCGGTCACACCAGACGCCACCGAGCGCGAGGCGTTGGCCGAACTGGACAAGCCAACGGCAATGTCACGCAATCGGGCCGAAGAGACTGCGACTCGGCTTTCACGACTGCTTGCGTTAGTTCCGTGGCTTCAGGCTCACCCAGGGGTGACGTACGCCGAGGCCGCCCATCATTTCGGCATTTCGCCGAAAAGACTGCGCGAGGATCTCGAGCTGGCGGTGTGCACGGAGTTCGGAACTCACATGCTCACTTTGGATATCGATTGTTGGGGCGACCGGCTCACCGTGCGCAATCCGCAAGGCATTGATGCGCCACTTCGACTCGCCCCAGACGAGGCGATGTCGTTGCTGATCGGTTTGCGATTGCTCAGCCAAGTTCCTGGCACCCACGATCGGGATGCCCTAGCTCGGGTCGAGTCCAAGTTGCAGGACCTGGCTGGTGAGGCAGCACAAGCCGTCGCGCATCTGGAAATCACGGATCAGACTCGCACGACCGATGACGAGGTGGCCAATGTGGTCGCGGCGGCGCTGATTTCCCGAAAGGCGTTGCGTATTACGTACTGGGGAGCCGCGCGCGACCAGATGAGCACC
>JAHEXM010000005.1:0-6634 GCA_023252115.1 Micrococcales bacterium
CAGATCGATATAGGTAGCGCCGTCTTTCAGATTCCGGGACGTACGCCTGCCCTGACCGCGATGACTGCTGCAACTCTGGACACCCTCTCGGGCGGCCGATTCCGGTTGGGCCTGGGGGTATCTGGCCCGCAGGTCTCGGAGGGTTGGCACGGAGTCAAGTTCGCCAAACCGCTGGCTCGTACCCGCGAATACGTCGACATCGTCAAACTTGCGCTGTCGCGCCAGAAGGTCAAGTACGACGGCGAGTTCTTCACATTGCCGCTACCCGACGGGCCGGGCAAGGCATTGACGTTGACCGTGCATCCCGTACGGGAGGAGATTCCGTTCTACCTGGCCGCCGTGGGCCCAAAGAACCTTGAGCTTGCAGGTGAACTTTTTGACGGTTGGCTCGCGGTTTTCTATAGCCCCGAATTCGGCAAGGAATTGCTGGGCAATATTGAGGCGGGGCGAGCCAAAGTCGGCAAGACCATTGAAGGCTTTGACGTTGTTCCCACCGTCCCGGTGGTGATTGGCGACGACATCGAGGAATGCGCGATGCCACTGCGCGGGTACTCGGCCCTGTATATCGGTGGTATGGGAAGCCGCGACAAGAACTTCTACAACCAGCTGGCCACGCGGATGGGGTATGACGAGGCCGCAGCCAAGATCCAGGATTTGTATCTAGACCGCAAGCAGCCCGAAGCCATGGCTGCGGTGCCGCTTGAGTTCATTGACCGCACGTCGCTGATCGGGCCTCGGGACCGGATCAAGGATCGTTTGCACGCCTATGCCGAATCCGGCGTGACTACGTTGACCATCGGGGTCTATGCCGGAGGGCTAGAAAAGCAAATAGAAACCGTACAAATTTTGGCCGAGTTGCTCGACGAGTCTGGGCTGGCGTCGTAGCAGGATGTTCCCGCGTCGTAGCTGCGAGGTTTAGGACACAAGGTTGAACTGGTTAGAGGCGATTGTCCTTGGGATTGTTCAAGGGCTTACTGAGTTCTTGCCTATTTCGTCGTCGGGTCACCTGCTGGTGGTTCCGCAACTATTAGGTTGGGCAGACCCCGGCGCTTCGTTCACCGCGGTAATTCAACTCGGCACCATGGCAGCAGTACTGCTGTTCTTTTGGCGAGATGTCATCCGAATATCGTGGGCCTGGCTTCGCAGTTTATGGACCCCGTCTTTGCGCGGAGTGCTCGATGCCCGAATGGGCTGGTACATCATTCTCGGAACGATCCCGATATCCATCCTCGGCATTGTTTTTTCGGATCAAATCAAGACGATTGCACGTGACCTGCGTTTAACAGCAACGATGTTGATCATTTTCGGCATCATCCTGTGGGCGGCGGACAAGTTCAATCCGCAGCAACGCAAGATCGAGGAAGTCACCTGGCGACACAGCCTTTTGTACGGCTGCGCGCAAGCGTTGGCATTGATACCCGGAGTCTCGCGATCCGGCGCCACGATCACCATGGGACGGCTACTCAAGTACGACCGCGAAGCGGCGGCACGGTTTTCGTTCTTGTTGTCGATTCCGGCAATCGTGTTGTCGGGGCTCTATGAGCTCAAGGACATTGGGTCCGATGGTTCACCGGCATGGGGACCGACCATCCTTGCGACCATCGTGGCGTTCATCGTCGGGTATCTGAGCATCGCGTGGCTTTTGCGTTACCTGACGAGTCACTCACTGTTGATCTTTGCGATTTACCGTGTCGTGGTCGGTCTCGGAATTTTTGCCCTGTTGGCCGCGGGCACCCTGAGTCCGCACAGTTAGTACTACAACCAGCCGGACTTCTTGAATGCTCGATACATAAGAGCGCAGCAAGTGGCCATGAAACCCAACACCACTGGATAACCCCAAGGCTCATGCAGTTCGGGCATATCGTCAAAGTTCATGCCATAGATTCCAGCAATCATCGTAGGCACGGCTGCCATGGCGACCCAGGCCGAAATGCGTCTCATGTCGGAGTTCTGCTGCAAGTCTTGGCGAGCAGTTTGGGCCATCAACATCGTCATCAACAAACTGTCATTCGTGTCGAGGGTGTCGGCGGCGCGCAACACATGGTCGGCGATGTCGCGGAAATAGGGACGCAGGGATTCTGGAACTCGTTGTGTCTCGTTGCGAACCAGTCGCAGTGCTGCTGGCACGAGCGGTTGAACGGCCCGTCGAATCTCGAGATTCTCGCGCTTAAGTTTGTAGATCTTCATCGAATCGTCGGATCGGTGAGGGCTGAAGACTGATTCTTCGATGTGTTCGATATCGGCGCTAACTTCGTCAGCAACAGTCAAGTAATCGTCGACTGCCTGGTCAAGCACTGCATGCAACAGCGCGATCGGGCCATGCTCTTCTGCTTCTTCGGTGGTCCTCAGATGGTCAAGAACCCAATTCATGCTGCCGGAGGCGCCGTGGCGAACTGTGACCACGTAACCGGGTCCCACGAAGATTGACATTTGACCAGTCTCGATATCGCTGGTTTCTTCGATGTACTCCAAGAGTTTGAAGACCAAGAAGATGTGCTGCTGGTCGACTTCAATCTTGGCTCGCTGTTTGGGATTCGCGGCATCGTCAAGTTGCAGGTTCGACAGTTCAAAGAGTTCGCCCACGACGGCCAACTCGGTGCGTGATGGTTCGAACATTGCGAACCACACAAACGAGCCCTCATCGTCGTGACTTCGCTTGACGATTTCGTGAAGTTGGGGGATCAAGCCCGGGTCGCCAGGTATATGTCCGATGGGAAGTTCGATTCCAACTTCCGGAACCAGCTGCCCGTTGCGGAAATAGCCTTTGACTTCGATCACGGTTCGATTGTGTTCCAGGTGAGGGGCTTTTCTCCCGTTGTAGGGGCTTAGAGTGCAAACGTGACCACGATTCTTTTGATAAGACACGGCCGGACAACAGCGAATGCGCGCGGGGTGTTAGCCGGTTGGACACCTGGTGTTGGCTTAGACCAAATCGGGCGGGAACAGGCTGACGCGCTGGCGGCACGCCTAGCTGACGTACCGGTGACTCACCTAGTTACCAGCCCACTTCAGCGAACAGTTGAGACAGCACGAGCCCTTGCGGTTGGGCGCAATGTCAAAACGACCCGAGACAAACGCCTTGGTGAATGCGACTACGGGGACTGGACCAATACGTCGCTCAAGAAGCTGGCAAAGAATGCGCTGTGGGCAGCCGTGCAGGTGCACCCGTCTAGCGTCACCTTTCCCGGCGGGGAGTCGATGCCTGAAATGCAGACACGCGCCGTGGCGGCTACCAGGGATTGGTCTGCGCGAGGCGAAACGGAAGCTGGTGACGCGGCAATTGTCGCTATCGTGTCTCACGGTGACGTGATCAAAGCGATCCTGGCTGATGCGCTTGGCATGCACCTGGACGCGTTTCAACGCATCGTGGTTGATCCTGGTTCGTTGTCGGTGATTCGGTATTCATCGTCACGCCCAACGGTTGAACGGGTCAACGACGTTGGCGGTTCGATCGATGGTCTGTTGCCGGCGCCAGAGCCCAAGAAGAGCAAACGGCATTCTGCTTCGCGCGCAACGTCACGCGTTCGGCGTAGCGGTTTCGACGCCGTTCTCGGTGGTGGGACAGGACCAAGCGCCCGACGCCGTTAGGGTCTTTCTATGCCTCGCGCAATTCATCTTTACGACCCGCCGGAGCGGTTCGTTGTCGGAACCGTGGGCGAGCCGGGCGAGCGCGCCTTCTATTTGCAAGCGACAGACGGCGTTCGCTCGACGACCGTTGCGATTGAGAAGGAGCAAGCTGAACTCCTGTCCGAAAAAGTCACTGAATTGCTTGATGAAGTTGCTCGGCGGCATCCGGAATTCACGGCCGAGATTGAATTTGCTGGGGAAGGCGAGGTCGAGGACCTCGATCCGCTCGAGACACCGATCTTGGAGGAATTCCGCGTTGGTGCGCTTGGACTTGGTTGGAATGCCGAGACCAACAAGGTGGTCATCGAAGCGCACGCCGCTGGCTCGGACTCGATTCCCGACATCGAGGACGACAGCGATGACGATGCGCCCGACTGTCTGCGTGTACGAATCGATGCGGGCGTAGCAAAGCAGTTTGCGCGCCGTGCGGGTGCTGTTGTCGCTGCCGGTCGCCCACCGTGCCCGTTTTGTCATTTGCCGCTTGATCCTGAAGGTCACATTTGCCCGCGGGCCAACGGATATCGCCGGTGACGTGGCGATAGAAATCGATGCAGTCCCGTTCGATCCGGAAACCGGTGACGCGGAGGAGCTCGCACGTGCTTTGAGTTCTGCGTCGTTGCATGTCCACGGTCAACTCGTTGATTCAAGTAACGCGGCGTTAGTTGTCACCTGCGAAGTTAGTGGCAGCAATATCCTTGCCGTGTACAAGCCGGTGGCTGGCGAGAGGCCGTTGTGGGATTTTCCAGATGGGACGCTCGCGCATCGAGAAGTGGCAACTTCCGAAGTTGCCCGTGCCTTGTCCTGGGACTGCATACCGATCACTGTCTGGCGCGAAGATGGCCCTGCCGGTCCGGGGATGTGTGAGCAATGGATCGACACCGAAAGTCATCCGGCCCAAGTTGATGTATTTGCACCGGACAAAGTGCCGGACGGCTGGTTCACCATCGTCACCGGCGTAGACGGTGCAGGTGCCGATGTGTGTGTTGCTCACGCAGACACTGAACAACTGCGTCGCCTTGCATTGTTCGACGCGTTGGTGAACAACGCAGATCGCAAGGCGGGACATATTTTGGCAACACCGGCCGGCGGACTCTTCGGCATCGATCATGGCGTCACGTTTAACGAACACGAAAAGTTGCGCACTGTGCTCTGGGGATTCGCCGGGCGAGAGGTTTCAGCTCAGTTACTCGGTGAATTGGATGTAGGGCTTGAGCTGCTTGAATCAGACCTCGGACGACAACTTGCAGACCACTTGACTCCTGACGAGATCGCGGCCACCCAGCAACGCGCGCGGCGGCTGCTGAAAGCGGGGACGTTTCCGCTGCCCAGCAGGGATTGGCCTGCCATTCCTTGGCCGGTTATCTAGGTGCCGATAGGCTGCAACGATGCGCGCGTGGCCGGGACCAAACGTTCCCAAGCTTCCGGGTGAGCCTGTTCCGTTGCGCCTCTTCGACACGTCGGCTGGCGAGATTCGGCCGAGCGCGCTCGGTCCCGGTGCCGGGATGTACGTCTGCGGAATCACGCCTTACGACGCAACCCACCTTGGGCACGCTTTCACCTACCTGGCGTTCGATCTGGTCAACCGGCAGTGGCGCGACAACGGGTTCGCTGTCAAGTACGTACAAAACGTGACTGATGTTGACGATCCACTACTCGAACGGGCAACGGCAACTGGTGTCGACTGGACAGAATTGGCTGCCGATCAAATCGAGCTGTACCGAGATGACATGACTGCGCTTCGCATACTTCCACCGGACGCTTACGTGGGCGTTGTCGAAGAGATGGACATGGTGGTTGAACGCATCGTCGAACTAGACCAACGCGGCGCGGTCTACAGCATTGACGGTGACTTGTATTTCTCGGTGAAGTCGGATCCGAACTACGGCAAAGTCAGCGGGTTCGACACCGAAACACAGCTTGCGTTATTTGCCGAGCGTGGGGGCGACCCTGACCGCGAGGGCAAGAAGGACCCGCTTGATTGTTTGCTCTGGCGCGCTGCCCGCGATGGTGAACCGTCATGGCCGAGCCCGTTGGGAGCGGGTCGGCCTGGCTGGCACATGGAGTGCGTCGCAATCGCGCTCGATCATCTGGGAATGGGTTTTGATGTTCAAGGTGGCGGCAGCGACCTGGTCTTTCCGCATCATGAAATGGGGGCATCGGAAGCACAGGTGTTGACCGAGAAGTGGCCGTACGCTCAGCACTACGTGCACGCCGGCATGGTTGGGTATGAGGGCGAAAAGATGAGCAAGTCGCGCGGCAACCTGGTGTTCGTTTCCCGACTGAGAAACGAAGGTCATGACCCGATGGCCGTTCGCATGGCGTTACTCAACCACCACTATCGCAGTGACTGGGAGTGGACCGACCAAGATTTGGTCGACGGGCAAGCTCGACTGGATCGCTGGCGTGCGGCGGTGTCCCCGCCAACCGGCCCGCATGCGGAAAAGTATTTGAGAGAGATCCGTACTGCGCTGGCCAACGATCTCGACACGGTTGAAGCGCTTGCACTGTTTGACGCGTGGGCGCGCGAGCAGCTGACCAGTGGCGGATCTGACGACGGTGCAGTTGGAGTCATGAGTCGTGCATCGGATTCGCTGTTCGGCGTCGCGCTTTAACCTTCAGCATCCCTTCCGCCTTGGGAAGCACGATGACCGAAGCAAGTGCTGTGGTTAGGTCGAATACGAAACGATGTTGCGGTACGCCGCATATCCGCTTGTTGCTGGTGCGCGATAGGTCACGACAATGCGTAACTTCATTCCGTAAGTGCGGATGCTGACCTTGCCGTTTTTGCCGTACACGAGATTCGCGAGTCGAAGGTCGCCGCGCTGGCGTGCGGTAAACGAACATCTGATTCGTTCACCGCCTGTCGTATAGGTCGCCCGTTTGATGAGCACGGTGGTGCCGGCACGGTGAATTTTTCGAGGGGGAGTCGCTCCGTTCCCAACTGCGCTTTGCTGGGCAACCACTGGTGTCACGGCAGTGGTCGTGAAAGTTGCTGCGGAACCGGAGA
>JAHEXM010000005.1:6644-9254 GCA_023252115.1 Micrococcales bacterium
GGTCCCCGACGACACTGCGTTGTCTGCTTGGAATCGGATCCAGTAAGGCGTGCCGGAGGCAAGGCCAGTGCAATTTCCTGCTACTGCAGTGTCTGTGTAGCCAGTCGCTGTTGAACCGACAGTTACTGTCCCGGCAATTGGCGAACTAAAGCTCGCTGAGGCCGAGCATTGAACGGTGACAGTGGTGGATAGTCCGCCTGCGTTGACGCTACCGGTTGCGGTTGCTGACGTGGTGGTGACTGAGCCAGCGCTGATGGTTGCCTGTGAAACAACCGGTGCGGTGGTGGCTTGTGTCGTCGTGAACGTGGCCGCGGTTCCCGCTGTCGGGTTGCCGCCGGTGGAGAGCGCATTCACACCAAGAAAGCGCATCCAATAGGGCGTGTTTTGAGTAAGGCCAGTGCAATTTCCAGTTACTGCGGTGTCGCTAAATCCGGTGGCCGGAGACCCGCTCGTGACGGTCCCAGCGATCGGTGCGGAAAAGCCTGCGTCCGTGGAGCATTGAACGGTGACGGTGGTGGACAGTCCGCCTGCGTTAACAGTTGCGGTTGCGGTTGCCGACGTTGTGGTCACGCTACCAGCGCTAATGGTCGCCGGCGAAACAACCGGCGCGGTGCTGGTTTGAGCCGTGGTGAATGTTGCGGCGGTTCCTGCTGTCGGGTTCCCGCCGGTAGAGAGCGCATTGAGACCGAGGAAGCGGATCCAATACGGGGTGTTCGGGGAGAGGCCGGTGGTGCACGAGCCGGTGACGGGGACAGCCGAGCTACCGGTGGCTGGTGACCCGCTGGTGACGGTGCCTGAGATCGGTGCCGTGAAACCTGCGTCGGCAGAGCATTGGGCGGTGACGGTCGTCGACAGTGCGCCTGGGTTAACCGTTGCGGTGACGCCGGCAATCGAGCTGTCGGTCACAGTGGCGGTTGTGGCGTCGGCTGCTGAAACCGTGGGGGCCGCTTCGTAAGTGAACGCATTGCTAGCGGTCGCATATTGGTTGTCGCCGTTGGTGACTTGAACGTCAAATACACCAGTCCCGGAGTGAGCACCGATCACGCAATTGAGTTGTGTGCCAGCGGGGTTTGTGGCAGCGGGAAAGCAGGGCGTTGCGCCTATCGTCACGTTGACACCCGAAGCAAACCCGGTTCCGTCGACTGTTAGAACTCCACCGCCGACGTTGCTCTGATGTGTCGGTGTGACGCCGGAAACGGACGGTGCAGGTGTCCACGTACTCAGTGTCTGGTCAGCGCTGACTGGACTATTGCTGACGTCGAGGCTGACAAACTTCCCGGCTCCATAAGCGACGCTGTACCAATACCTTGTGGTCGTGAACGACGATGCGGTCCATGTCGAACCGTCCGGTGAGGTCCAAATTGGGGCAGCTGGATCGGCACCGGTGGCTACAAACTGACCCGCGCCAAAAGTAATACCCGAGACATGACTTGTTGCACTTGCTTGCACCGTCCACGAACCAGCGACAGTTGGTGTACTTGATGTCATCACGTTGCCACCGGAAACGGGGGCGCCTACCGCTGCAAATATTCCGTTTCCATATGCGATGGATGTCCATGGGCCGTACGGTGTCACGCTGATAACCGTCCACGCGGTTCCGTTGGTGGAGTACATGACGTCAGTGCCAGCTTGCGGAACCGCTACGTAGGTGCCAGCGCCGAAAGTCACGCCGCGCCACATTGAAGTGCTGGCAACCGTATGGGCAGTCCAGGCGGTAGTGCCGTCGGGAGAAGTCATGACTTGGTTGGCGACTTCGCCTCCTTGGCTGACCGCGACAAACCCGCTAGCGCCGTAGGTCACAGCACCCCAACGACTAGCGGCGCCCGCTGTTCGTTGAGTCCACGTTGAGCCGTCTGTCGACGTCATCACTTGGCCGCCGTATGCCACTGCGACGAACACGCCAGCGCCAAATGCGATTCCGGTGAAGTTGCCGCTACTAATCGCTGACGTGCCCGCAGTCCAATGCGTGCCATCGTCAGACCACATGACGGCTCCGTCATCAGCAGCCACGCCTACGAAGCGCCCATTCCCGTATGCGATTCCCTTCCATTGCTCGGCGGACGACGCTGGCGAGACAGTCCAATGGAGCTCGGCAGGGGCAGTCATGACCGGCGTCGTGCTGCCGTCGCTGTTCACCGCGACGTACTGGCCGCCGCCGCAGGCAACGCTGGACCAGGAATGAGCACCAGAAGCGTTTGCTGCACTCCACGTGCTGCCGTCGGTCGAAGTGGCGACTGCACCGGTCGCACTGCCGGGTGCAACTGCCAGGAATTGCCCGCCACCGTAGGTCAGCCCGGACCAGTTTCGTGCTGAGGGCGCCCCGGTTGGCGCTGACCAGGTGATGCCGTCGGAGGAGTTCATCGCCAGGCCGTCGCTACTAACGGCTACGTACTTTCCGCCCCCAAACGAAACGGCATCCCAGGAATTGGCCGTTGCCGCCGTGCCAGCAGTCCAGGTCGTTCCATCGATTGAGGTCATGACGCGGTGGCTTCCATTTTGCGCCACTGCGACAAATTGACCGCCGCCGTAAGTGACGCTCGTCCATTGGTTGGCCTCAGCGGCTGAAACCGCTGTCCAATGTGCACCGGCATCAGTAGATGTCATCACCTG
>JAHEXM010000005.1:9264-18526 GCA_023252115.1 Micrococcales bacterium
GCCACAAAGGTGCCGTTGCCGTACGCGACGCTTTTCCAGTTGTTCGTTTCGGCTGCGGTTTTCGTGGACCAGCTGATCCCGTCTGGCGAAGTCATCACAGAACCGCCAGCGGCGACTGCAACGAAGACATCGCCGCCAAACGCGACGCCGGTCCAGTTGTCGGAGCCAGCGGGCGTCCGCTGAGTCCACGTCGATCCATCGGTTGAAGTCATTGCTGAGTTATCGCCAACGGCCACGAAAGAACCCTGAACCGAACCGGAAGACGCATAGGTAACGCTGCGCCAGGCTTCAGAAAAAGACGTCGTGTGTGCTGTCCAGGTACTTCCGCCAGTTGCGTTGGCCTGGGACGTCAAAGCGCCAGTCGCAAGTGCCAGGACCAATGCCAAGCCGGCGACAAGTGCGATGCGGATTCTTTGCGCCATCTTTCGGTCCAATCAGCCGAGTTCAAACCAATTCACACTAACGGCGGTTTTGAACCGACGACTGCGTCAGGAATTCCCCACTAACCCGAATGGGGATTGTGGTGCGTGGATGCACAAAACCGTACGAAAAGCCCGTTTCCTGAAAGCGGAAAGGTACGTTCCGTACGGCTTTGCGGAAGGCGATATGAAGGAGCTACTTCTTCTTCTCGTCGTGACCGCCGAACTGCTTGCGTTGGGCGGACTGAATCTTGTTCGCAAAGTCGGCGTGACCTTGCGACGTGAAACGTGAATACAGCGAATCCGTGAGAATCGGTGCTGGCACGCCTTCTTCGATGGCGGCGATGCTGGTCCAACGACCTTCACCGGAGTCAGAGACCCGTCCACCGAATTCGTTCAAGTCGGGCGACTCGTACAGCGCTATTGCTGTCAGGTCGAGCAACCATGAACCGATGACCGAACCTCGACGCCAGACCTCGCTGACTTTCGTCAGGTCAAGGTCGTACATGTAGAACTCCGGGTGCTCCAACGGCGCCGTTTCGGCGTCTTGGTCGCGCTTGACCTTGCCAGCGTTCGCGTTCTTGAGGATGTTGAGTCCCTCGGCGTATGAGGCCATGATCGCGTACTCGATGCCGTTGTGAACCATCTTGACGAAGTGGCCAGCACCATTTGGTCCACAGTGCAGCCAGCCCTCTTCTTCAGGCGCATACGGTCCACTGCGACCAAGTGTGCGATCAATGTTGCCAGGTCCGGGTGCAATCGATGTCCAGATGGGCGCGAGACGGTCGACAATCTCGTCTTCGCCACCGATCATCAAGCAGTATCCACGCTCGAGGCCCCAGACACCGCCGGAAGTTCCACAGTCAACGGCGTGGAGCTTCTTCTTGCCGAGCTCCTCGGCGTGGCGAATGTCGTCGCGGTAGTAGGAGTTCCCACCATCGATGATCGTGTCGCCTGGCTCAAGAAGTTCGGAGACCTCTTTGATGACTGAGTCGGTGATTTTGCCAGCTGGAACCATGATCCAGACGTGACGCGGTGTATCCATCTTTTCGACGAACTCCTTGAGGGTGGCGCCACCAATGGCACCGTCGGCCTCAAGTTCTTTGATCGCATCCGGCGACGTGTCATATACGACAGCGCTGTGGCCGTCATTCATGATGCGGCGGACGATGTTTGCGCCCATCCGGCCGAGGCCGATCATTCCGAGCTGCATTGGGCTATCCGTGGCCACGCTTCCTCCAAGGGGGTTCTTAGCGGTCGGCTTCCGGCCGCTTGTCTCGCTAGGGTCACCGCGAGGCGTGTTTTGGAGAGTAGGGGAAAGGGACAGCTGATGGCGCTGCAAGAGTCGGATCGACTGGTCATCTTCGGCATAACGGGTGATTTAGCTAAGAAGATGACCCTTCCGTCGCTTTACCGGCTTGAGCGCCGTGGGCTGCTCAAGGTGCCAGTTGTCACGGTGGCCAGCCAGCCCTGGACCCACGAGCATTTGGTGGCTCACACTCGCGAATGCGTGGAAAAGGCCGAGGGCACGATCGACGAAAAGGTATTCGCCAGGTTGGCCAAGCGCCTGTCGTATGTGGGTGGCAATTTCCTTGACCCAGACCTATACGTCAATCTCAAGAAGGCATTGGGCAAAGCAACCGCGCCGACGTATTACCTCGAGATCCCGCCGAGCCTATTCGTTAAAGTCGCTGAACAGCTTCATGCCGCCGATATGACATCGGGAAGTGCACGAATTGTCTTCGAGAAGCCGTTCGGCACGAGCCTGAGTACAGCAGTTGAGCTGAACGAAAAGCTCCACACCATGCTGCGCGAAGAGCAAATTTTCCGCATTGACCATTATTTGGGCAAGGAACCAGTCCTAGATGTCGTGTACTTCCGATTTGCGAACCAGATCTTCGAGCCAATCTGGAATGCGCACTACGTCGACTGCATCATGGTGACGATGGCCGAGGACTTCGGCGTAGAGGATCGCGGGTCCTTCTACGACGCCGTCGGAACAATTCGCGATGTCGTGCAGAACCACCTGCTGCAGGTCATCTCGTTGGTCACGATGGAAGCGCCAGTCAAAGACATGACTGGCCCTCGGCTCAGTATTTTCCGGGCGATTCCAGACGCTGACCCCAAATTCATGGTCAAGGGTCAATACGAGGGCTACTTAAAAGTTCCCGGCGTCAAACCGAAGTCGAAGACCGAGACTTTTGTCGCCCTCAAACTCAGCATTCATAACTGGCGATGGGGTGGTCTCCCAGTATTCATTCGCGCTGGCAAAGATATGCCGGTCAAAGCAACCGAAGTCGTCGTGCGATTCAAGAAGCTGAATCCGATCTACATCGGTGGCCGGATGCGCACGAGTCGTTGGTATGACGACATCGTGTTTCGGCTCGGTGCTGACCCCGGCGTAACGATGGGCATTCGCGTCAAGACTCCAGGGCACAATGATGTCGAGCCAGTGGAACTTGGCGTTGACTTCTTGAAAGCGCTGGGCGACACAGCGCCCGAGCCATATGAACTGCTATTGACCTCGGCAATGGCGGGCGATCACACACTCTTCCCCGATCAGTCGGTCGAAGAAGAAACGTGGCGCATTGTTCAGCCGTTGTTGGACGACAATTCCACGCCGAAGAAGTACAAACCAGGAACATGGGGACCGCAGGAAGCCAACGACATGGTCAAGTCACATGGCGGTTGGCGCGAACCCACCTGTGACAGTGACGACGCCGAACACAAAACACCATAGGTAAGCAACAACAGCAACGAAATCAATCAAAGATTGTCGCGAAATGACCTGGGAGTGAACGTGAACGAGTACAACCCTGATGGCCTCGAATCCACCCCTGCCTGGCTATTGCTCAAAGAGAACTATGCAGACGTCGGCGGCAAGCACTTGCGCGAGTTATTCGCCGGCGACCCAGATCGCGCGACCCGCTTCACTGCCGAGGGTGCCGGGTTGTACTTGGACTACTCCAAGCAACGCATCACCGATGAGACATTTCGATTGCTGATTCAGCTAGCCGAGCAACGTGGGTTGCGTGAGCGCGCCGAGGAGATGTTCTCGGGCGTGCACATCAACGTCACTGAAGACCGGGCTGTTCTGCACACCGCGTTGCGTGATCCGCGCTCAGTAAAGCTCGATGTCGATGGCCAAGATGTGACTGGTGATGTCAATGACGTCCTGGACAAGATGGCACAGTTTGCCGACCGAATTCGCAGCGGCGAATGGAAAGGCCACACCGGCAAGCGAATTGCCAATGTCATCAACATCGGTATCGGCGGATCAGACCTCGGTCCTGTCATGGCTTACGAAGCAATGAAGTTTTACAGCGACCGCGACATCAAATTCGAATTCATTTCAAATGTCGACGGCACGGATTTTGCCGAGGCAGTACTTGGCCTCGATCCCGAGGAAACACTCTTTATCGTGTCGTCGAAGACATTTGTCACGCAAGAGACAATGACGAATGCCAACTCGGCGCGGACATGGATTCTGGACGCGCTCAAAGATAAATCAGCAGTCGCGAAACACTTTGTTGCAGTTTCGACGAATGCCGAGCTGGTTGAGAAGTTCGGAATCGACACTGCGAACATGTTTGGTTTCTGGGACTGGGTCGGCGGCCGGTACTCCATGGATTCAGCCATCGGACTCTCGACCATGATTGCTGTGGGACCCGACGGCTTCCACGAAATGCTCGATGGTTTTCACGAAATGGACGAGCACTTCCGCACGACTCCGCTCGAGCAGAACCTTCCAGCGCTCATGGGCCTACTTGGTGTGTGGAACCGCGACTTTCTTGGTTGCGCCACGGTTGCCGTACTGCCGTACGAGCAGTACCTCAAGCGTTTCCCGGCCTACCTGCAACAACTCACCATGGAAAGCAATGGCAAGCACGTCACGTTAAGTGGCAAGCACGTCACCTACGAGACGGGCCCGATTTACTGGGGCGAGCCGGGTACAAATGGTCAACACAGCTTTTACCAATTGATCCACCAAGGAACGTCAATCATTCCGTGTGACTTCTTGTTCTTTGTTGAGCCACTGAACAAGGTTCCCGCGCTCGATGCGCCCGACCACCACGACTTGTTGATTGCCAACGTGTTGGCGCAATCATCCGCGCTGGCGTTTGGCAAAACAGCCGAAGAAGTAGCGGCAGAGGGAGTACCGGCCGATGTGGTGCCGCACAAGGTGATGGAAGGCAACCGCCCCAGTAACACCGTGATGGCGCAGAAACTCACGCCGCACACGCTCGGCGCCATGATCGCGCTCTATGAGCATTCGGTGTTCACCCAAGGCGTGGTGTGGGGCATTGATTCATTCGATCAGTGGGGAGTTGAGCTCGGTAAGATCATGGCCAAGAAAATTGTGCCGGTTCTTGTCGAAGGCAGTGACGACGCAACCCTTGATGCTTCAACTCTGATGTTGGCTGCCCGTTACCGGGACGGCAAGAACAAGAAGTAGTCCAAGATTCTTGATAGTCAGCTCGATCGGGTAACCCCTAAGTCACTCGATCTAGTGATGATTTGCGTAAACGTTTAGCTCAAGCGCACAAGGGGTATCTCGACGTCGAGAGAAAATCCGACTATGAGAGAGAGCCCCCAAATGAAGAAACGCCCATTTGCCATTGCCGTGCTTACCGCCGGTCTCGTTGCAGGTTCCGCATCGGCAGCGCTTGCTGCCCCGGCCTCAGAAGCGCCAACCCCGACCTCAGGGGGTTGCGCTGCGCAAGCACCCACCTCGGGTGGTTGTGCCGCTGATGCTCCCACGGCATACGGCCAGACCGTGCGCGAATTTGACCTTTCGAAAAGCCAGGTCATGGTCAACGGTCAGGCAATTTCGCTGAGCGAAGAGTCCTCGTGGAGCACTAAGCCGCTTTTCAAAACTGAGGTGTTCAAAATCCGTGGTGTCGATGCCAACGGCAAAGCCATGAAGGTCGACGTAACCTTCGACAAGACCAAGATCGGTCCAATGGTGAAGTCCATCAACGTTGATGGCGACAAATCAGATGTGCGCGGCCAGAACGTGAGCTTGCGCGCCATCGACGATCACCAAGACCTCGCGCTCGGCACATTGATGACGCAAAACAACAGCAGCGTTCAGTTCAGCATTATTGCCAACCGCTAACAACTCATACCCCTCACCGCAAAGACCGCCCTATACCGGGGCGGTCTTCGTGGTTGGGATGGCTAGGAGCCGCGACGGCGCAGATAGCGTTCAAACTCGGCTGCGATTGCATCGCCGCTGGCTTCGGGAAGGTCTTCTGAGTCACGCGCACGTTCGAGCTGACCTACGTACTCACCAATCTCGTCGTCCTCAAGAGCCATCTCGTCGACGCCGCGCTGCCATGCGGCAGCCTCATCCGGTAAATCGCCAAGAGGGATGGACAGATCCATGATGTCTTCCATGCGTTGCAACAATGCCAACGCGGCTTTTGGGCACGGGGCTTGCGAAACGTAGTGAGGAACCGCAGCCCACAAAGACAGAGCAGGAATCTCGGCCATCTCGGCTGCATGCTGAAGCACGCCAACGATTCCCGTGGGGCCGTCATACGTTGATTGATCGAGCCCTAGTGCAGAAATCAAGGTTGGTTCAGTTGCGAATGCAGTCAGGGGTACCGGACGCGTGTGCGGCACATCTGCAAGCAACGCTCCTAGGTTGACGATGCGTTCGATCCCCAAGTCGCGGGCAATCCCCAAGATGTCTTCGCAGAATGCGCGCCACCGCATATTGGGTTCGATGCCATGGACAATCACGATGTCGCGCGTTGGTGCAGAGGCGACAAAAACTCGTGTTGTCGGCCAGGTGACGCTTCGTCCTTCTTCTTCAACGCGGATGTGGGGACGAGTCACCTGGAAGTCGTAATAATCGTCCGGATCGAGTTCCGCCAACGGATTGGAACCCCAGACTTGGCGCAAATGGTCGATGGCATCGGTTGCTGCTTCGCCAGCATCGTTCCAGCCTTCAAAGGCGGTGACCATGATCGGCGAACGCAGGTCGGGCAGCCGTTCCCACTCGATCATCTGTGCTCCCAACCGTCAGCGGCCGCGATCTGAAAGCCGGGCCCTAAACACAGGGTATGCCGATTTCGGTGGCACGGTAGCCTGTAACCCTTATGGCAAATCCCCAAATTTCGCTTCGTGATGCCCTGAAGAGCCGTGTGCTGGTAGCAGATGGCGCCATGGGCACCATGCTGCAAGCCCAAGACCCCTCAATGGAGGACTTTCAGAACTACGAGGGCTGCAACGAAATTCTGAATGTGACACGCCCAGACATCGTGAAATCGGTGCACGACGCGTACTTCGAGGTTGGTTGCGACCTAGTCGAAACCAACACTTTCGGCGCTAACTGGGCCAACTTGAACGAGTACGACATCACCGATCGGATCGCCGAACTGGCAGCTGCCGGGGCCAAGATCGCCCGCGATTCAGCGGACGAATGGTCAACTCCCGAGAAGCCACGTTTCGTGATCGGCTCAGTTGGGCCAGGAACAAAGCTGCCCAGCCTCGGCCATGCGCCGTATGCGCTGTTGCGTGATGCATACGAAGTCCAATGCATTGCAATGCTGGAAAACGGTGTCGACGCAATCCTGATCGAGACAATGCAAGACATCCTGCTGGCGAAGGCGGCTGTTATTGCAGCTCGCCGCGCGATTGCAAAAACTGGTATCGACGCGGTGGTGATGGCCCAAATAACGGTAGAGACCACCGGCACGATGCTGCTCGGTACCGAGACTGGGGCTGCGCTCACGTCGCTGGAACATCTCGGTATCGACATGATCGGTTTGAACTGCGCCACCGGTCCAGAAGAGATGAGCGAACACCTTCGGACTCTGTCGCAGCACGCAGAAGTTGGCATCAGTTGTATGCCAAATGCAGGTCTTCCTGTGCTTACCAAAGATGGTGCCGCGTATCCGCTGACTCCGAAGGAATTGGCTAATGCGCACGACGTGTTTGCTACTGATTACGGACTAAACATCGTCGGAGGCTGCTGCGGAACTACACCTGAACACCTCAAGGCAGTAGTCGAGCGGATGAACGGGCGGGCGCCCGTTAAGCGCGCGCCGGTTCATGAGCCCAGCGCGTCGTCGCTCTATTCGGCGGTGACCTTTGCTCAAGACGCCAGCATTCTTAACATCGGTGAACGCACAAATGCCGTTGGCTCCAAGGCCTTCCGCGATGCGATGCTTGAGGGCCGGTTCGACGACTGTGTCGAGATTGCAAAGGCTCAAGCACGCGATGGTGCCCACCTTCTCGACCTGTGTGTGGACTACGTCGGTCGCGATGGCACCGAAGACATGCGCAAGCTTGCCGGGTTGTTAACCCAATCCTCGACGCTGCCGGTTGTGCTTGATTCCACGGAACCGGCAGTCATTGAAGCAGGACTCGAGATGCTCGGTGGTCGATGCATCGTCAACTCCGTCAACTACGAAGATGGCGACGGCGAGAAGTCACGAATCCGTCGAGTGATGCCAATCATTCGTGAACATGGCGCTGCCGTCGTCGCGTTGACCATTGATGAAGTGGGTCAGGCGCGCGACAAGGACTGGAAAGTCCGAGTCGCCTGTCGATTGATCGATGATTTGACTGAGAACTGGAAGATGGATGTTGCCGACATTTTTGTCGACACGCTCACCTTTCCGATCAGTACGGGCCAAGACGAGGGCCGCCGCGACGCGGTGGAGACAATCGAGGCGATCCGCGAACTCAAGACGCGCTACCCGGGCGTCAACACGACTTTGGGAATCTCGAATGTGTCCTTTGGTCTAAATCCAGCTGGTCGCCAAGTGTTGAACTCGGTTTTTCTGGCGGAGTGTGTCAACGCGGGCTTGACGTCGGCCATTGTTCACGCGTCGAAAATCATTCCGATCAACCGCATTCCAGAAGAGCAACTCAAGTGCGCGCAAGACTTGGTGTACGACCGGCGCGAGTTCGACGATGCTGGAACGTGCACCTACGACCCCCTGACCAAGTTCCTTGAACTATTCGAAGGTGTTGAAGCGCGGTCCAGCGCAGAAACCCGTGCCGAGGAATTGGCCAAGCTGCCGCTGTTTGAGCGACTCGAAAAGCGCATCGTCGATGGCGAGCGAGTTGGACTCGAGGACGACCTCGCTGCGGCGTTGGAAACCAAATCGGCCCTCGAGATCGTCAATGACACCTTGCTTTCTGGGATGAAGACGGTGGGTGAGTTGTTTGGTTCAGGCCAGATGCAACTCCCATTCGTCTTGCAGAGTGCCGAGGTCATGAAGACGGCGGTCGCGTTCCTTGAGCCACACATGGAAAAGACCGATGAGGATGGAAAGGGTCGCCTGATCCTGGCCACTGTCAAAGGCGATGTTCATGACATCGGTAAGAACCTTGTCGACATCATCTTGAGTAACAACGGCTATGACGTCGTCAATCTTGGGATCAAGCAACCGATCAACGCGATTTTGGATGCCGCCGACGAGCACAAAGCCGATGTCATCGGAATGTCCGGGCTGCTCGTTAAGTCCACGGTCGTAATGAAAGAAAACCTCGAAGAGATGAACCTTCGTGGTGTTGCTGACCGCTATCCAGTGATGCTCGGTGGTGCGGCTTTGACTCGTGCTTTCGTCGAACAAGACTTAGCTGAACTTTTCGACGGCGAAGTCCGCTACGCACGAGACGCTTTCGAAGGATTGCGCCTGATGGATGCCGTCATGGCAATTAAACGAGGCGATCCTGATGCCGTTTTGCCCGAGCGACGCGCTCGGCGGGTGCGAGCCACCGCAAAAGAAACTGATGTTGTGATCGAGTTGCCAAAGCGAGCTGACATCGCCGACGACAATCCGATCCCATCGCCACCATTTTGGGGCGAGAGAGTAGTCAAG
>JAHEXM010000159.1 GCA_023252115.1 Micrococcales bacterium
GCATGACACGGGCTGGACGCCCACCAGTCATCTAGTTCAACACCTATCGGTCAGCCGGTAGTCTCTGACCAATGAGTCCTACACCAGCAGATGATGACGCTCGCCAACATGGTGTCAGCGTCATTATTCCGGTGCGCAACGAAGAGCTTCACCTTCGTGAGGCGGTCGAAGCGGCATTGGCGTCCGACTGGCCTGGGCCGCTGGAAATCGTTTTGGCTGTCGGTCCGTCGGATGATCAAACCGAACTCATCGCTGCCGCATTGGCCGCGGAGGACTCCCGAGTTCAGGTGATTGAAAATCCCGAAGGCGGACGAGCCACCGGTCTCAACCTCGCACTCGACGCTGCTAAATACGACACGATCGCTCGTATCGATGGGCACTGTGTAATTCCGAAGGATTACCTGTCGGTCGCTATGTCAGTGCTCGAGCAGACGGGCGCAAGCAATGTCGGCGGCATTATGGCTGCTGAAGGCCAATCGTCATTTGAACAAGCTGTTGCGGCAGCAATGGTCTCGCCGCTAGGCGTAGGTTCAGCTGCGTTTCACACCGGGGGTGACGAGGGCCCTGCGCTGACGGTGTATCTCGGAGTCTTCCCACGCGCAGTGTTGGACCGCGTTGGCAGGTACGACCCCACTTTCGACAGAGCCGAAGACTGGGAAATGAACCATCGGATTCGATCATCCGGTGGCGTCGTTTGGTTCACGCCGCGATTGCGGGTCACCTATCGGCCGCGTTCATCAGTGCGAACATTGGCTCAGCAGTATTTCCATTACGGCAAATGGCGCCGCGCGATCATGCGTCGCTACCCAGAAACTGCGAGCACGAGGTATTTGGCACCGCCGTTTGCCACTGCAGTAATCGTCGCTGGCGGCGCCGCAGGTGTTATCGGCACGGTTGTTGGTCGGCGCATCCCAGCAGCGAAACTCTTACGCGTCGGTTACCTCGCACCGGCCGGCTACGCGGCAGCGATTGCTGCCGGTTCCGTCGTGGTGGGGCGGGAATTGCCAATGAACGTCAAGACGCAGTTACCCGCAGCGATTGCGACCATGCACTTGGCCTGGGGTTGGGGTTTCTTGCGGTCACCCCGCGGACTCGGCCGCAACTGAGCTCTCGGGTTCAGGTTCGGGTTCGGCTTGACCTGCTAGCAGGATCGCGCCCACAACGGCGAGGATGAATCCGGTAATCGCGGCCCACGCTAGGCCTTGACGCGAACGATCACCAAGAAGCAAAATGCCGAATAACGCCGGAATAGTTGTCTGAATACCAAAGACAAGCGCCGTTACTGTTGTTACTGGAGCTCGTTGTAGCGCGAAGGCAAACAACACCAATCCAAGAGCGCCATAAATCACCACGCTCCAAATCGTTGCCTGACGCAGGGTCGGGCCTATCGGTGCAGGGAACACCAAGGTTCGTGAGGCGACGCCGAGGCCACTAAAAGCAAGGCCGCTGATTATTGCCAGAGCAATACCTGAGCGGTGACCTTTGAGGTACTTCATCGATAACAAAGTGGCGAGTGCTATCACGAGCGTTCCGGCCAGCAAGGTCCACCGACCCCACATCGGGAGTTGGTGAGCTGGACCGTCTTTGGCGCTAATGGCCAGCAGTGCAAGGCCGACCATGAGTGCGACAAGGCCACCGATCTCGAGCGGCTTGAGTTTGGTGTGCAAGAAGATGACAGCAAGGATCGCTGTCACACCTACGCTTCCGGCTAGCACCGCTTCAACGAAGAACAACGGCAGGAAGTGCAATGCGACCAGCGAGACCAAAAATCCAGCGCCATCACAGGCCAGTCCGATGAGATAAGGGACCTGCTTGACCATGCGATACAGGAATCGCGGATCGAGACTCTCGGCGGTTTCCGTGCGCTTCGCGGCCACGGCCTGAAGCACCGAGCCCACGCCATAGAACAACGCGGCGGCAATTGCGCTAACGAATCCCAGGAGGCCCACCGAAAGATTCTGGCAGCTTTTGTGGTTGAGAGCCGTCTGAGTGGGTAGGCCTTTAGTAACGGCGTTGAGTTACAGGGGTCTTAACGCCCACATGGATCAATTTGAGAAGAGGCAAGACGATGAACAAGTCGAAGAGGAATGCGATGGTTCGGCTAACTGCCGAAGAACTGAGCACAACGTGCTCAACCAGCCGGCACGAGGCTCGCGCCGCCATGACGCCTGCTTGAGATTGTGCGCTGCGCAACGACGATGAGTATGCCGAACATGACGAGTGCCTCAAGCAGCGTGAATCCCAGCCAGAACTGACCGACGCTTATTCCAGCCACCCGACTCAACGGAGTCGCGAACACGATGGTGGCCGGCACTGCCAGAAGAGCCAAAGCCAGGACTAGCCAATCAAGAATGTGCCACTTTTGGGACTCCGCGATGACGCTGGCACCGGCAAGAAGGGCGAGTGGAAGGCTGTAGGGCATCGAAAAATAGAAGAGCAAACAGAAACACACGATGCCCATAGCTAGTTCAGGGGTGAGTTCGATTTTGTGATGCCACAGGAACCAGGCAAGACCGATTGTTGCCAGCACAACAAGCACCGTGACGATGGTGTTGCCGCTGGCAAATCGGCCGACAAAGTCAAGGCGGTTGGTCGCGTTTCCTGAACTGTTCGCGTCGCGAAGGTTTGCCTCGACTCCGCGGACGAATGCGCCAAAGCCGTCAGCAGCGATGGCAACTATGAGCGCCGGGAGTGAAAGCAGAATCGTCACTAACCAGGCCCGCACAATGGTGCGCCAATAGCCGAGACCCACAAACAATATCGACAACGGAATCCCTAACTGCGGAGTCGTGATCACGAGCACCAACCCGATCGCGCCAGTCCAGCCGCCGGGATAGCGCAGCAACAGCGCCAGGCCGAGAACAGCAAATGCCGTGACCTGTCCCAAACGCAACACTTCATCGCTGGGTCCAGACATGGTGAGTAAGACCCCAGTAACGACCGCGATCACGAGAGTTCGGTTATTGGTGGGTCGAATCAGCACGATCACCGCTGCCCACATCATCAGCGCGCTCGCGACCACCAGCACGAAATAACCGATTTTGAATGGCAGCAGTGTTGCCGGTGCCGACAGCACAAGAATCGATGGAGTGTGAAGGCTCGCCACTGTGCCGTTTGCAAATGTGTGCAGGTATTCGCTTGATAGCGGGTTGTATGGATTGAGTCCAGCAAGCAGCCCACGTGCTGGAGCGAACATGCTGATCTTGTAGTCGATGGCGTCTTTGACCGGTGCGTTCGAGTTCCAGGCGCTGGCAACAATCAGGGTTTGAAGGCAGGTCGTGATGAGCGCCGCGCTGGCCAATATTGCGGTGCGCGCTCTTGTGCTGAGTTGGGTTCTGCTCGCGTTACGCATGTGAGGCGCTGCGCTGTTCGGAATGTGAAGCGATCAGCCCGAGAGTTGTCGTGATGGCGACGACGATGACGAACAGGGCAAGCTCGAAGAGCGTCGCAAACGGCTGCCCGATCGAGAACCTAATTTCTGCTATCCCGACGGCTACGACCAGAGCCGCAGCGCACAGGTAGATCCACGGGATTGCCCGAATGCGAGATCGACTCACCCAGCTCAGCACGGCCATCGCGATGAACAAAAGCGCGAATCGGATAGTCAATTGAACATAGCTGTCGGAGGACACAAATCTATTGAGGTTTTCGGCCCGATTGGCAAGTGCCGCCCCAGTCGAGGCAATGGCGAACAGCAGGAAAAGTTGGGCAAACACCCACGGTAGAAGACTGGGATCACGATCAGTGTTTGACGAGGCCGGACCGAAATACATAACAAAAGCGACCATCGGAAAAATGATGGCACCAACCAGCAATGGGGGTTTGGGCAAGTTGTGCGTCGTCAGCAAGCCGATAATCAGACCTAGAAATGACTCACCAAGCAAAATCATCATTGCCAGGGCAAGCCGTTCACGTAAATGCGCGACCCTAATAAGTGCTTTGTTGTCGCTCAGCGCAAACACCACGGCGAGCACGAGGCACACAACCGCCGCAAGGATTGGGATGTAGGTGTGGCGACTGTCCTCAAATCGCGATGAAGCAAAAAGCAAGGCGGCGGCGACAAACATCAAAATGCCTGGTGCGCGAGGATGCGATGACGCCGCTGGATGACTCCCCCGGCTCAAGATGAACATGACGGCCACCGTCAGTGCGACCCATCCAAATGCGATCAGTCCGATCTCGGCCGTTAGTTGACTGTCTGGTTGGAGCGCCAAGATGCAGATGAGTACGCCGGCCATCTGGGCAAAAACGAGGCTTACTCGAATTGCACTGTGTGCTGAATCGAAAGGGCGGCCAAGGATTGGGTACCGGTTGAAGACAAGTGATGTCGCAAGCCAAACCATTACTAACGCGAAGGCGGCGGTCAGAACCCATGCTTCGGCGAGTTCAGAACTACCAGCGCCAACCCGGTGCGCGAGCACGACCACGCCTCCGACGAAGACCAAGTCGTAGAACAGCTCAAGCGGACTCACCGACTCGGGCTGCTCGTCCTCGCGTTCGAGGTTCGACATGTGAGCCCCTTCGGTGCGCGAGTGAAGAGGTGATTGCCCTCCTACTCCGTAGCCTGTCACCAGTGCGCAACCGATACACCTTGTGACCGATCCCCGGCGTCGCAAGACTCAGAGCCCTGAGTGCCGCCGATCAGGTTGTGGCGTGGAGCGCGGAACTAACTTGCCCGCTATGGGTGACGATACGGAACAACGAAGCACCGTTGGTGACGCCTGTTGTCGATAGTCGCCACGTGGTGCCGTCGCCTACCCGGCGCGCGACTCCCACCGACACCCACGTTGATCCTTGGAGTTGCTGAACATGAATCGTCCCGGTACCAGCGGGGGCAAAGCCAGTGAAGTTAACTTCGTGACTTCCGGTGCCCGACCTGACTGCTGATTCGATCAACGGCCGTCGTACTGCGTGTGAAATCGCAATGGCTTTCGATCGGGCCGCAGTTGTTGAAATGGTTTTGCCTTTGCTGCGAACGGTTCCAGTAAAGGTAACGGCGACTCGTGCTTTGTTGCGATGGAATTCCGCAGAGATTGACGTTGAACATGCTCCGTGGCTATTGCGAATCACCAATGTGCACGCCGGTTGTCCACCCACGTAGGCATACGCAGTTCCGCGCACATGACGGTTTCCTGGGAAGCCAGCCCTGATCTTGAATGAACGACCTGGCAGAGTTGCCGCCGGGATGCCAAAGATCGACACTCCGATTGCATGTTTCTTGGTTTGCTGGATC
>JAHEXM010000160.1:0-2081 GCA_023252115.1 Micrococcales bacterium
AAGTCTGGCTCGAAGTTCCGCCACTAACGACGCGTCATGTGTCACGGCGCCAACTTACTGCAGCCGTGAACCCTGCGCTTTCCGCGCCGCCCGCACTGCTTTCCGCGCCGCCCGGTCCAAATCGCCCGGCGTGTCGCGCCAGCAGACGCGCAAAGCGCGGGGGGTGCACCGGCAGACGTGCAAAGCCGAGCGAGAAGATGGTCGGGTGGCCCGCGAACTCATGACCCTGGACACCGCATCGCTGTATTTTCGCGCGTACTACGGAGTCCCAACAACGATCACCGCGCCGGACGGCACACCAGTAAATGCAGTCCGCGGACTCTTGGACTTTATTTCGCGACTCGTCGCCGACCATCGCCCGACCGATCTTGTCGCTTGCTGGGATGACGATTGGCGCCCGGAATTTCGTGTCGCTGCCATCCCGTCTTACAAAACACATCGGGTAGCGGACGAAGACGAAGAGGATGTCCCGGACGACCTAGCGCCCCAAGTCGACATCATCATTGACGTGCTGGCTGCATTGGGCATTGCCCGAATCGGAGCACCGGGGTACGAAGCCGACGACGTCATAGGGTCACTAGCGGACCAAGCTCACCAGCCGGTTTCGATTGTGACTGGCGACCGCGATCTGTTCCAACTTGTCGACGATGAACGGTCGATTCGAGTGTTGTACACCGCAGCCAAAGGTGTCGGCAACGCCGAAGTCATTGACAACGCTGCAGTGCTTACCCGGTACGGCGTCAGAGCAGACCAGTACGCGGACTTTGCGCTGCTTCGTGGCGACCCGTCCGATGGGCTACCCGGAGTGGTCGGCGTGGGTGAAAAGACTGCATCAAAACTGCTGAACGAATTTGGTTCGGTTTCAGAGCTCATGTCGATTCTCGGGTCCGGAATCGAAAACGAACAGACCAAAACGGTGTCGCCAAAACTCCGCGCAAAAATCTTGGAATCGAGTGACTATATTTCCGTCGCCGGTCCAGTAGTGCGAGTCGCCCGGGACATCGTCATTCCAGATGTTTCGATGAAGCTGCCCAGCACGCCCGCCGATCCTGAAGCGCTTGATGCACTCAACGAACGTTGGGGATTGGGCAGCAGCGTCGAGCGCGTTTTGGAAGCGCTCAATGGTTGAGGTCTAGCGAGTAAAACGTCACCGCATCAATGGCGCCCGTGCGTGGTAGCGAGTGGGCAACTTGATATCTCGCAACTGCCCGTTGCATCGAACCTCCGAACGAACCATTGCGTCGAATATGCAGCCTTCGCTGCGCCTTCTTGACCAACGCGCCGCTGCTCCCCCACCACAACAACTTTGCGCCCGAATACTGAGCGGGCAGTACCGGCGGCCGAGCGCATGGTTGCGTTTGCGGTCCGCTGTGAAGCACGGCGGGTTGCCCGGCATACGGACGGCACGGCCCGTAATCCTCGGCTCCCCGCTGTCCCGTCCAGAAACTGGTACGTGCCATCGCACCGGACCAGGTAAACGAGAAATGCACATGGTCGGTGTGCCCGTTTTCGTTCTGCAGCACGCGCCAGCCGTCGCCAGCCCGGTACACGCCCCAAATCCGGTAGTTGTATCCGATGTACATGATGCCGAGTCGCCGAGCGTTGTATCCGAGTTCTCCATCAGGTCCCGCTTCAGTGAGCCACTGCAACAAGTTTGCTGCGGCCTGAAACTGCTTCGGGTTATTGACGTTGGCATTCCAATCCCAGGCGCGGCCTTCCAGGTGTTCACTGATGCCGTCAGCAGTACAGATGCGCGTTGATCCCCAATTCGCGCCTGCGCGGTAGTGGCGCATTACGAGTTTTCGGAACTTGGTGATGCCTGGCTTTTCGCGTGGGTCACACGATGACTGCGGTACATACTCGCCGGGCGATTCAGCAATGACCGGCATGCCGGCGCCAACGCCGAGTCCATCAGGCACAGCTGTCAGCGGAAAGGGTGGAGTAGGAGGCGGCGGCACTGCTTGGGCAACAGGACCGACAAGTGACAGTGGAAGGATGACAGCAGTTGCAGCGGCGATCGCACACGCGAACAGCTTTGATGGATTCATCTCGTGCCTCGTCGGTTACTCAAGGTGGAGCTT
>JAHEXM010000160.1:2091-5166 GCA_023252115.1 Micrococcales bacterium
CGCCGGTCTTCAGATGCAGTGAGTAGTACGTACGCGCGTCAACCGCACCCGTTCGCGGCAAGCCGCGAGCTACTTGATATTCCGCAACGGCAGCTTGGGTCTGACTGCCGAATACTCCTGTCGGCGTAGCGCCCAAGAGTTCTTGAGTTCGGGTGACGAGCGGCCCACTACTGCCACGCCACAACAACTGTGCTCCGGCGAAGCGCTTGGGTAATGCCGGTGGTGTTGGACACGGATGCGCCCGACGCATCGTTCGCAAGACTGCTGGTTGACCTTTGTACGGCCTACACGGACCAAAGTCGGGCGCTGCTTTGTGTCCGGTCCAAAAGCTCGTTCGTGCCATGGCTCCAGCCCACGTAAACGAAAAGTGCACATGGTCGGTATGCGGATTGTCGTTCTTCAATACCCGCCAGCCGGATTGCATCCGATATGAAGCCCAGATGCGGTGGTTGTAGCCGAGGTACATGACGCCTAGGCGCCTAGCGTTATATCCAAGCTTTCCGTCCGGGCCGCGCTGGGTGAGCCATTGCAACACGTTTCCTGCTGCCGCAAATTGCTCCGGGTTCGTCACGTCAACATGCCAGTCCCAGGCACGGCCTTCGAGATGTTCGCTGATGCCGTCGTCAGTGCAATTCCGAAATGATCCCCAATCTTCGCCGACGGGATATTGGCTCAGCACCAGCGTCTTGAATCTCGTAATGCCGGGCTTTTCGGTCGGGTCGCATGACGTCTGTGGAACATATGTCCCAGCTGGATCGGCCGACCGAGGTGCGGCAGCACCACCAGTAAGACCAGCCGGTGAATCAAGATGCGGCGTGGGCGCGGTAGCGGCACTTGCTGCACCGCCAGCTAGGAGCGGCGCGCTCACCACAGTCGCAACAACACCGAGAATCACCGCGATTGGGCGCACACTTGAAACATCGGCCATTCAAAGAGCGGTTGGGCTCCCTCGTCACTCGGATGGAGTAGTGAGCTTGCTGCCTTCCGTCGACTGGCCAGTCTCGTTGTCCTGCGATTGCGATCCAGTCGAGGTGTAAGCCACTACCCCACGACGCAGACTCTGGGCCGCCGACTGGGCCGTTACACGCATTTGAGCGGCCTCATCAGCACCAGAAGTGTCCGGTAGATCAGCGGACGCTTCAGAAATCTGGGCAAGAATGTCGATCAGCTGGCGACACCAGCGAACAAAGTCACCGGGTGCAAGTCCGCTCGATCGCAAGACCCGACGCAATGGTTGGCCGTTGGCCCACGCCCATGCAGCAAACGCAAATCCTGAATTGGGCATGCGCACAAAATTTAACCGGTGCTCAGACTCGGTTTGCATGAGCGCGCCGGCAATGCGCTCTTGCTCAGCAAGGGCACCGCGCAAAAGTTGACCGGGAGGCAGAGCCGGAGTCTCATCGCTGTCCTCAGGCAGCCGACTTTCAAATACCAACGCCGAACATGCCGCGGCAAATTCGGCAATGTCGAGTCCATGCCAAATACCGGACTTCAAACACTCGGCGGTGAGTAGGTCTTGGTCGGTGTAGAGACGCGCAAGCATTCGGCCAGTGTCGGTCACTCTCGTCTTGTCATTAGTGACATCGAGATACCCAAGTTCAGCGAGCAGTGCACAAACGCGATCGAACTGCCGTGCGACCGTGTTAGTGCGCGTCTCGACCCGACGCCGCAGTGCTTGCGTCTCGCTCTCGAGTTTGTGATATCGCGCCGCCCAACGCGCATGCTGTTCGCGATCGGAACAGCCATGACACGGATGGGCACGCATCGCAGAGCGAAGCCGAATCAACTCCTCGTCCGCTTCAAGTGGACCCGACGCTTCACGCCGGGCACGCGGCATCGTCATCCCGTTGGTGTGGTCAGCTAATGCACGCGCCAAATCACGCCGCCAATTCGCGCTTCGCGCGTCAAACCCGCGCGGCACCGTGAGCGTCGAGATTGGCGTTACCCCATGAGGGACATCGACTACCGACAGCTTTCGCACTCGTCGATCAATAGTGAGGACAGCCGGACGTGGTTCATCGGCACTTCCAGCAATGTCCACGACCAACGCTGGAGCTGTTCTCCTGCCGGCGGTAACCACGATGATGTCGCCAATCGCGAGTTCACCAAGCTGTTCTGCAGCAGCGGCCTTACGACGGTTGGCACCATCGCGCGTGTGCGCCTTCTCGGTATCACTGATCTGGCGACGAATGTCGGCATATTCTGCGAAATCACCAAGGTGACAAGTCATTGATTCGGCATAGCCAGCCATCGCGTGTTCATGTTTGCGTACCTGAGCAGCAAGACCAACGACGCCGGCATCCGCTTGGAATTGGGCGAATGAAGTCTCGAGCACTTCACGCGCGGCCGGTCGGCCAAGTCGTTCCACCAAATTGACTGCCATGTTGTAGGACGGTCGAAATGATGACTTGAGTGGAAATGTTCGCGTCGATGCCAATCCGGCGAGTGCTTGAGGTTCAAGCTCGTCGCTCCACACCACGACCGCATGTCCTTCAGTGTCAATCCCGCGCCTACCTGCGCGGCCAGTGAACTGCGTGTACTCGCCAGCCGTTATCTCGGCGTGAGTTTGCCCGTTGTACTTGACCATGCGTTCAAGAACGACTGTCCGCGCTGGCATGTTGATACCAAGAGCCAGAGTTTCAGTTGCGAACACAGCTTTGACCAAGCCTCGAGTAAATAGTTCCTCGACCGTCTCTTTGAACAGCGGTAGCATCCCGGCGTGATGGGCAGCTAATCCTCGCTCAAGCCCGTCGAACCATTCGTAATACCCAAGCACTGAACGGTCCTCGGCGGGAAGATCGGCACACCGGGTCTCGACCACGTCGCGGATCTCACGTCGCTCAATGTCGGTGGTCAGGCGAACCCCATCGATCATGCATTGCTCGACGGCCGCATTGCAGCCGGCGCGACTAAAGACAAACACCAACGCCGGTAGCAAATTGGCACGTTTAAGCCGTTCCAACATGTCGGCCCGACGAACACGTTGCCCGCCACGATTCCGTGACGCCCCACGCGAACCAGAGCCGCCCCGGCTAGCCCCCTGGCCCGTCCACGATCGCGATAGTTGCCGCGCGA